>JAIYAG010000491.1 GCA_027489195.1 Burkholderiales bacterium
CGCCCGCGCCGCGCTACACCCGGGGCGTCCTCGCGAAGTTCGCCAAGCTCGCGTCCAGCGCGAGCCGCGGTGCGGTGACCGACGCCTTCGACGAGTGAGCGCAGCGGCACCCGGCCCGGCCGGGTGCCGCGAGCGGGCCCGCGTGCAGAGCGCGCGACGCGCCGGCCTCAGTGGCGGCGCGGCGCCTTCTGGGGGAACTGGGCTTCGACGCGCTCCTTGCGGCGCTTTTCCCACTCCGCCGCCTCGACCTGGCGCTTGTCCATGCCGAACACCCGCTCGAGCACCTCGAACCAGACGAAGCACACCGCCAGCGGCGACAGGACCCACCACCACGAGAGGTCCGCGAGCGGACCGACCTCGAGCCAGCGCAGCAGCACGAGCAGAACGCCGATCCAGAGCAGGGGCATCGTGTCGATTCCAGGGAGCAGACCGTCAGGGTCTCCGGGCGGTGCGGGCAGCGTCCACGCCAGGCGGCCGGGCGGTCAGGGTCAACGCACGAACGGACGGAACCGTTAGAATCGCCGAGGCCTGGGGGCCGATGTCCGGCCTCCCCGCCCGTCTAAGCACGACCCGGAGATCGAATGAAACGCACCCTGATCGTCACCCTGTCGGCCGCCGCCGCGCTGCTGGCGTCGGCCCCCGCGCATGCCAGCCTCGATCTGGCCAAGGCGAAGAACTGCACGGCCTGCCACGCCGTGGACA
The DNA here is from genome assembly GCA_027489195.1 of Burkholderiales bacterium. GTDB lineage: Bacteria > Pseudomonadota > Gammaproteobacteria > Burkholderiales > Burkholderiaceae_E > UBA4615. Next base: position 703 of record JAIYAG010000491.1, read on the forward strand.
AGAAGCTGATCGGGCCGGCCTACAAGGACGTGGCGGCGAAGTACGCCACCGACAAGGACGCGTCGGCGAAGCTGGCCAAGAAGGTGCGCGAGGGCGGCGTGGGCGCCTGGGGCCAGATCCCCATGCCCGCGAACCCTCAGGTCAATGCCGACGAGGCCGCGGCGCTCGTCAAGTGGATCCTCGTGCAGAAGTAAGTCCACCCCGCTCCTGCGAACGGGCGCCTGCGGGCGCCCGTTTTGCATTGGCGCAACACACTTCGGCAGCGCGCGCCGTCCATCCGCGGCGACGTCCCGCCGGTCCCGACGCACCGCCGCACCCGGCAGGCCAGGACTAGATTGGCATCGTGGATCCGGTCGACGCGACCTTCCGGTTCCGCCAATCTCCTCTCCAGCCCGTACAGATTTCTTCCTCCCTGGCTGGTTTGCCCCGGACGAGTTCCGGGGCTTCTTTTTTTGTGGCGTATCGCGCCGCGGGCGAAGCAAGTAGAATCCGGCGATTTTTGGAAGCCGGACCCGCCCGATGGACTTCGACATCCTGCTGCAGCAGATCCTGAACGGCCTGGTGCTCGGGAGCGTCTATGCGCTCGTCGCCCTCGGCTACACGATGGTGTACGGCATCCTGCAGCTGATCAACTTCGCGCACGGCGACGTGCTGATGGTCGGCGCGATGGTGGGCGTGACCGTCGCCGGCATGCTCTCTAAGTCGGGCCTCCCCGGTCCGGTGATCCTCGTCCTCGCGCTCGGCTGCGCGATTCCGGTGTGCGTGCTGCTGTCACTGTTCGTCGAGCGGGTGGCCTACCGGCCGCTGCGAAACGCGCCTCGCCTCGCGCCGCTGATCACCGCGATCGGCGTGTCGATCGTGATCCAGACCGTCGCGATGATCATCTGGAAGCCGAATCCGATCGTCTTCCCAGACCTGCTGCCCACCACGCCGATCGAGATCGGCGGCGCGCTGCTCGCGCCCAAACAGGCGCTGATCCTCGTGGTGTCGACGCTGATGATGATCGGCCTGATGCTGCTGGTGAACCGCACCAAGCTCGGCCGCGCGATGCGGGCGACGGCGGAGAACCCGCGGATCGCCGGGCTGATGGGCGTGAACGCCAACCAGGTGATCGCGGCGACCTTCGCCATCGGTGCGGCGCTCGCGGCGGTCGCGGGCGTCCTGGTCGCGATGAACTACAACATCGCCCAGTTCAGCATGGGCTTCATCCCCGGCCTGAAGGCGTTCACCGCGGCGGTGCTCGGCGGCATCGGCAACCTGGCCGGCGCGGTCGTCGGGGGCCTGCTCCTCGGCATCATCGAGAGCCTGGGCGCGGGCTACATCGGTGACCTGACCGGTGGCTTCCTCGGCAGCCACTACCAGGACATCTTCGCCTTCGTCGTGCTGATCGTGGTGCTGGTCTTCAGGCCGTCCGGCATCATGGGCGAGCGCGTCGCCGACCGGGCCTGAGCCCAGCCCCCTCGGAAGGAACCCCGATGGCCGCCTCGCACTCCTCGTTCTTCCCGTCCTTCAAGGACAACCCCGGCGCCGCGTACGCATCGGCGATCGCCGTCGCGATCGGTCTCGCGGTGCTGCCCTTCGTCGTCGGCAGCCAGGGCAACGCCTGGGTCCGGATCCTCGACTTCGCGCTGCTCTACGTGATGCTGGCGCTCGGACTGAACATCGTCGTCGGCTACGCGGGCCTGCTCGACCTCGGCTACGTCGCCTTCTACGCCGTCGGCGCGTACATGTACGCGCTGCTGGCCTCGCCCCACCTCGCCGAGAACTTCGAGTTCATCCAGGAGATGTTCCCGGACGGCCTGCACAACTCGATCTGGCTGGTGGTGCCGCTGGGCGCCGCGATCGCCGCGCTCTTCGGCGTGATGCTCGGCGCGCCCACGCTCAGGCTGCGCGGCGACTACCTGGCGATCGTCACGCTCGGCTTCGGCGAGATCGTGCGGATCTTCATGAACAACCTGAACTCCCCGGTGAACCTCACCAACGGGCCTCAGGGCATCAGCAACATCGATCCGATCTCGCTCGGTGGCATGAGCCTCGGCAAGACGCAGACGATCTTCGGCCTGACGATGCCGTCGGTGTACCTGTACTACTACCTGTTCCTCACGCTCGCGATCGTGATCATCGTGCTGACGATCCGCCTGCAGGATTCGCGGATCGGGCGCGCCTGGATGGCCATCCGCGAGGACGAGATCGCCGCGAAGGCGATGGGCATCAACACGCGCAACGTCAAGCTGCTGGCCTTCGCGATGGGCGCGTCGTTCGGCGGCGTGGCCGGGGCGATGTTCTCGGCGTTCCAGGGCTTCGTCTCGCCCGAGAGCTTCACGCTGATGGAGTCGATCGTCATCGTCGCGATGGTCGTTCTCGGCGGCATGGGACACGTGCCCGGCGTGATCCTGGGCGCCATCCTGCTGTATGCGATCCCCGAGGTCCTTCGCTACGTGGCCAAGCCGGTGCAGGAGGCGCTCTTCGGCCACGAGGTCGTGGCACCCGAGGCGCTGCGCATGCTGCTGTTCGGTCTCGCGATGGTCGTCGTGATGCTGTACCGGCCCGAGGGCCTGTGGCCCGCGCCCAAGCATGGCGCCGGCCGGCGCGCCGGCAAGGACGCCGGCAGCGACGCGAAGGTCGGAGGCGCGCAATGAGCGCGGCGGATGCGGTGACCGCGGCGCGACCGGCCGCGGCGGGGACGGCGACGCCGCTGCTCGCGGTCGAGGGCGTGAACAAGCGCTTCGGCGGCCTGCAGGCGCTGGCCGAGGTCGGACTGCGCATCGACCGCGGCCAGATCTACGGCCTGATCGGACCGAACGGCGCCGGCAAGACCACGTTCTTCAACGTGATCACCGGGCTCTATACCCCCGACTCGGGCAGCTTCGCGCTCGACGGTGTGCCCTACGAACCGACGGCCGTGCACAAGGTGGCCGAGGCGGGCATCGCGCGTACCTTCCAGAACATCAGGCTGTTCGCCGAGATGACCGTGCTCGAGAACGTCATGGTCGGCCGGCACATCCGCACGAAATGCGGCGCCTGGGCGGCGATGCTGCGCTTGCCGGTGCAGCGGCGCGAGGAGGCGGCGATCCGCGAGCGCGCGATGGCGCTGCTGGAATACGTCGGCATCGGCCGATTCGCGGACTACCAGTCGCGCACCCTGTCCTACGGCGACCAGCGCCGCCTCGAGATCGCGCGTGCACTCGCCACCGACCCGAAGCTGCTGGCGCTCGACGAGCCCGCCGCGGGCATGAACGCGACCGAGAAGGTCGCGCTGCGCGGCCTGCTCGAGCAGATCCGCGACGACGGCAAGACGATCCTGCTGATCGAGCACGACGTGAAGCTGGTGATGGGGCTGTGCGACCGCGTGACCGTGCTGGACTACGGCAAGGTGATCGCACAGGGGCTGCCGGCCGATGTCCAGCGCGACAAGGCGGTCATCGAGGCGTACCTGGGAGCGGGGCATGACTGAGACCGTGCTGTCGGTCAAGGGCCTGAAGGTCGCCTACGGCGGCATCCAGGCCGTCAAGGGCGTGGACCTCGAGGTGCGCTCGGGCGAGCTGATCGCGCTGATCGGCGCGAACGGCGCGGGCAAGACCACGACGATGAAGGCGATCACCGGCACGCTGCAGCCCGCCGCCGGCGAGATCGCCTACTACGGCCGCTCGATCAAGGGCCAGGGTTCGTACCAGCTGGTCGGCCAGGGGCTGGCGATGGTGCCGGAAGGCCGCGGCGTGTTCGCGCGGATGACCATCGTCGAGAACCTGCTGATGGGCGCCTACGTCCGCGACGACAAGGCTCAGATCCAGGCCGACATCGACCGGATGTTCGAGACCTTCCCTCGCCTCAAGGAGCGGGCGCAGCAGCTGGCCGGCACCATGTCCGGCGGCGAGCAGCAGATGCTCGCGATGGCGCGCGCGCTGATGAGCCGACCGAAGCTCCTGCTGCTCGACGAGCCGAGCATGGGGCTGTCGCCGATCATGGTCGAGAAGATCTTCGAGGTGATCCGCTCGGTGCACGGGCAGGGCACGACGCTGCTGCTCGTCGAGCAGAACGCGAAGCTCGCGCTGATGGCGGCCGACCGCGCCTACGTGATGGACTCGGGCCTGATCACGATGACCGACGACGCCAAGCGCATGCTGAGCGATCCGCGGGTGCGCGCCGCCTACCTCGGCGAGGCGCACTGAGGGGCCGTGCGCCCGGGCGCCGCATCGTGCGGCGCCCTCCCCCGTTCAGACCGTGTCGGGCGTCATCTGCGCCACCTCGATCAGCCGCTGGTACGGCATGCCGGCGCGCTCGTTGAGGTCGGCGACCGACTCGCGCGTCGGGGCCTCGAAGTAGCAGTGTGTCTGGTCGGACTCGGCGAGGAAGAAGCTGCGCAGCCAGCGCACGTCGGTGCCCTCGGTCTGCATGCCCGCCGCACAGGACTTGATCCGGGCGCCCGCGCCCTTGAGGGCATCGGCGGACAGACCCGGCAGGTGGCGGATCGCGACGAAGATGGGCATCGGTTCTGACTCCCGGACGACTCAGCCGAGGATCGGCTCGCCTGGATTCGATTCTACCGGGACGTCCGAAGCCTGACGGCGCCGTGCGGTCATCGGATGCTCGATGGCTCGCAGCAGCGCCAGCAGCGCGAAGAGATCCTCGCGACGGATGCGGACCGTGCGGTGGTCGCCCGGGACACGGAAGGCGGTGAGCTTGCCGGCGCGCACGTAGCCGCGCAGCGCCTCCACCGTCACGCCGAGCGCACGCGCGGCCTCGTCCTGCGGCACCAGGGCATCGAGGCCGACCAGCGGTGCGGGCGGCGGCTCGGTGCGGGGCGGTACCGGCGAACGCGGCGGGGCGATGCACGAGAGCAGCCGCCGCCAGCCTGTCGGATCGATGCCGTTGCGGACCGCGATGCGCGTGAAGGTCGGGATCGAATGGTCGCCGAGCGCCACCAGCAGATGGTTCGGCGTGAGACGGACCTCGCCGTCGGCACGGGCGACGCGGGCGGCGCGCTCGAAGACGGCCGCGGCCGCCGGCGTGTAGCGCGGACGGACCGTGAACTCGGCAGGGGGCAGGTCGAAGCCGGGCTCGAGCTCGGACAGGTCGATGACGCGCTCGCCGAGATCGACGATGCCGAAGCGCGCGATCGCCAGCAGCATGCCGGCGAGCAGGTCGTCGGGCTCGACCCATTCGGCGCCCCGTGCCCGCGCGCGCTCGATGGCCTGGGTGGTGCCCACCAGGACTCGATCGGGATCGTGCAACCAGGCAGCCAGCGTCACGCGCGGAAACACTCGGACACAATGATTCCCGGACAATGGGCAATTTGCCCATTCCTGTCAAGCTTCTGCGCTGCCCTTCATCGGGAATCGGCACGCGGGTGTGGCCGAATCGCCCATCGCACACGCCGGGCGGGGGCGCCTGGGAGGGGTGCCGGGACTCAGCCGCCGCCCGGGGCAGCGTCGGCAGCGGTGGTGAACGCGTCCGCGAAGAACTCGTCTTCGGGCAGGCCGCAGCGGGCCGTGAAGTCGGCCTTCGCGGAGTCGACGACGATCGGCGCGCCGCAGGCATAGACCTGGAAGGCCGACAGGTCGGGGAAGTCTTCCATGACGGCGCGATGCACGAAGCCGCCACGGCCGCTCCAGGCGTCCTCGGGCAGCGGATCGGACACGACCGGCACGTAGCGGAAGTGCGGCATCTCGGCCGCCCAGCGCTCGCAGAGCTCGTGCCTGTAGAGGTCCTGGGGACGGCGGCCGCCCCAGTAGAGCGTCATCGGGCGGGTGAAGCCCTTGTGGCTCGCGTGCTCGACGATCGCCTTGATCGGTGCGAACCCGGTGCCGCTGGCGACGAGGACGATCGGCTTGACGCTGTCCTCGCGCAGGAAGAAGGTGCCCATCGGCCCCTCGAAGCGCAGGATGTCGCGCTCCTTCACTGCCGGCTGCACCGCGCCGAAGAGCGGGTCGGTGAACTTGCCGCCGGGCATGTGGCGGATGTGCAGCTCAACCTGGTCGGCGGCATGCGGCGCACCGGCCATCGAGTAGCTGCGGCGGGTGCCGTCCTTGAGGATCAGCTCGACGTACTGCCCGGCGAGGTACTGCAGCCGCTCGTTGGCCGGCAGCTGCAGCCGCAGGATGGCGACATCGGGGGCGGCGCGCTCGATCGAAGCGATCCGGCAGGGCATCTTGCGCAGCGGGACGTCGCCCGCGACCGCGATCACGCGTGCCTCGATCGTCAGGTCGGAGAGGGCCTTCGCGCAGCACGGCAGCGCGAAGCCACGCGCGGCCTCTTCAGGCTTGAGCGCCGCCACCTGGTGCGGGCCCTGCTGGACCGAGCCCTCGACGATCTTCGCCTTGCAGGAACCACAGGCGCCGTTCTTGCAGCCGTACGGGAGCACGACGCCTTGCCGCAGGCCGGCCTCGAGCACGGTCTCGTCGGGCTCGACCGCGAACTGCTTGCCGCTGGGCATGACGGTGACGGAGAAGGTCATCTCGTAGAATCGCCGGATGGGAACGCGAAGGACGCATTATCGCTCACTGCCGCGGCGCTTCCGCCGACCGCGCGTCCTGGTGCTCGGGTGCGGCGACGTGGGGCTGCGCTTCGCGCGCGCGGTCTCGGGCCGGATGCGGGTGATCGGCGTCGTGCGACGCGCCGATGCCGCCGGTGCGGTGCGGGCCACCGGCGCGGTGCCGATCCGCGCCGACCTCGACGACGGCCGCTCGCTGCGCCGGCTGGCCGGCCTGGCAACTCGGGTGCTGCACTCGGCGCCGCCCCCGGGCGAGGGGCGCGACGATCCGCGCACGCGTCGTGCGCTGGCGGCGCTGCACGCCGCGCGCGTCTGGGTGTACCTGAGCACCACCGGCGTGTACGGCGACTGCGGCGGCGCGCGCTTCGACGAGACCCGCGCGCCCGCGCCGCGCAACGACCGCGCGGTGCGCCGCGTGGCCGCCGAGCGGCGGCTGAGACGGCGGGCCGCATCGGGGCGCATCCGGTCGACCGTGCTGCGCGTGCCGGGCATCTACGCGGCCGAGCGCCTGCCGATCGAGCGGCTGCAGCGCGGCACGCCGGCGCTCGTCGACGCGGACGACGTGTTCACCAACCACATCCACGCCGAAGACCTCGCCCACATCGCATTCGTCGCGCTCTGGCGGGGGCGCTCGCAGCGCACGCTGCATGCGGTCGACGATACCGACATGAAGATGGGCGAGTACTTCGACGCGGTGGCCCGGGCGTACGGTCTGACGCCGCCGCCGCGCATGGCCCGCGAAGCGCTGCGGGCCGCGGTCTCGCCGATGCTCTACAGCTTCATGTCCGAGTCGCGTCGGCTGGACAACCGGCGGCTGCATCGTGAGTTGCGGGCTCGGCTGCGCTGGCCGACGGTCGACGCGTTCCTGCGGTCGCACGGCCGTGCGGCGGGCCCGAACGGCGTGCTGCCGCCCTGATCGACCGTGTTATCATCGAAAGCTCTGCTCGATGAGACGGCTCGCAGCCGCGACATCGACGCACGCTGATGTAGCTCAGTTGGTAGAGCAACTGATTCGTAATCAGTAGGTCGGAGGTTCGACTCCTCTCATCAGCACCAGGATCCCGACGGGTCAGTGGGTTAACAGCCACTGACCCGTTTGCCTTTCCGGGCCCTCTTGCCGATTCCCGCCGACGTGCGCCGGGCCCCCGGTCAGCTCCCCGTCAGCCCCTTCGGCAGCGGAAACTGCACGTGCTCCTCGATCCCGTCGAGCACCTGCACGCGGCCGACGCCGAGCTCGCGCAGGCGCGCCACCAGGGCCTGCACCAGGAGTTCGGGCGCCGACGCCCCCGCGGTCACGCCGATGCGGCGGCGGCCGACCAGCCAGGCCGGGTCGAGTTCCGCGGCGGAGCCGATCAGGCGCGCCTCGCGCCCCATCTTCTCGGCGACCTCGCGCAGCCGGTTGCTGTTCGAGCTGCTCGGGCTGCCGATCACCAGCACCAGGTCGCACTGCGGCGCCATGAACTTCACGGCGTCCTGGCGGTTCTGCGTCGCATAGCAGATGTCCTGCTTCTTGGGCTCGGCGATCTCGGGGAACCGTGCCTTGAGGGCGTCGATCACGCCGCGGCAGTCGTCGACCGACAGCGTGGTCTGCGTGACGTAGGCCAGGCGCTGCGGATCCGCGACGCGCAGCCCGGCGACGTCCTCGGCGGTCTCCACAAGATGGATGCCGTCGTCGGCCTGGCCCATCGTGCCCTCGACCTCGGGGTGTCCGGCATGACCGATCATCACCACCTCGCGACCGTCGCGGCGCATCTTGGCCACCTCGACGTGCACCTTGGTGACCAGCGGACAGGTGGCGTCGAACACCTGCAGCCCGCGCTGCTCGGCCTCGTCGCGCACCGAGCGCGACACGCCGTGGGCGGAAAAGACGAGCACCGAGCCTGCGGGCACTTCATCGAGCTGGTCGACGAACACCGCGCCCTTGCCGCGCAGGTCCCCGACGACGTGGTCGTTGTGGACGATCTCGTGGCGGACATAGATCGGCGCGCCGTACTGGGCGAGCGCACGCTCGACGATCTCGATGGCGCGGTCGACGCCGGCGCAGAAGCCACGCGGCTGGGCGAGCAGCACCTCGGCTGCGGACAGGGCTTCGGACATGTCAGAGCACTCCCAGGATGCGGACCTCGAACCGGATCGGCTGGCCCGCGAGCGGATGGTTGAAGTCGAGCAGCGCGCCGGCGTCGTCGACTTCCTTGATCACGCCGGCATAGCGCCCGCCATCGGGGGCGGCGAAGTCGAGCAGGTCACCGGGCGCGTAGCTCGCGCCCTGCTCGCCGTGCGCCTCGAGCATGGCCCGGGACACGCGCTGCAGCAGCGCACCGTTGCGCGAGCCGAAGGCCTGCTCGGGCGCGAGCTCGAAGCTCGCGGACTCGCCTTCGCGCAGGCCGAGCAGGCACTGCTCGAGCGGCTCGACCAGCTGGCCTAAGCCCAAGGTCAGCGTCGCGGGCCGATCTCCGAACGTGCTGATGACGTCGTCGCCGGTCCGCGCCAGACTGATCCGGTAGTGAAGCGTCAGGTGCGAATCGGGTCGCACCGTGGGCGCGGTGTCGTCGGGCGACTCGGAAGCATGCATGCCGGGGATCCTCGCGAGCCGCGATTGTACGTTCAGGAGCCGTCGACCATGCCTTGCCCACCTCCGCAGCATTCGCAGCGCCCCCGCGAGCGCCTGACCGAGGGCGGCGCCGCGACCCTCGCCGATGCCGAGCTGCTGGCGGTGCTGCTGGGCACCGGCCGGGCCGGCCGCCCGGCGCTGGAGCTCGGACGCGAGCTGCTCGAGCGCTTCGGCGGGCTGGCCGGGCTGTTCGCGGCCCCGCGCGCCGCGGTGCTGGGGGTGCCGGGCATCGGGCCCGCCCGCTGGGCGGCACTGCGCGCGGGGCTGGAGCTGGCACGGCGCAGCATCGCCGAGGACCTGCGGCGGCGCGACGCGCTGGCCTCGCCCGAGCAGGTCGGGGATTACCTGGCGCTGAGCCTCCAGCACTGCCCGCAGGAGGTCTTCGCGGTGCTCTTCCTCGATGCCCGGAACCGCCTGCTGGCGGCCGAGGAGCTCTTTCGCGGCACGCTCAGCCAGACCGTGGTGTATCCCCGGGAGGTGGCGCGGCGCGCCCTGGAGCGCAATGCCGCGGCGGTGATCCTGGCCCACAATCACCCGTCGGGGCTGGCCGAGCCGAGCCAGGCCGACCGCCTGCTCACCGAGGCGCTCAAGCGGGCGCTGCAGTGCCTGGACATTCCGGTGCTCGACCACCTGATCGTCGCCGGTGGGCGCCGCTACTCGTTCGCCGAGAACGGGCTGATCTGAGGCGGGCGGACAGCTTGCGACCCCGACGCCTTCTGCGCTATAATCCAAGGCTTTGCTGAATCCACCAGGCAAAAAGAGTCCCGACGGTTCGCCGGGGGCTCTTTCGGCCGCTACTTTCGATCCAGGAGTGAACCATGGCCAAAGTCTGCCAAGTCACCGGCAAGGGCCCGATGGTCGGCAACAACGTCTCGCACGCGAACAACAAGACCAAGCGCCGCTTCCTGCCGAATCTGCAGTACCGCCGCTTCTGGGTCGAGAGCGAGAACCGTTGGGTGCGTCTGCGCATCACCAATGCTGCGCTGCGCACCATCGACAAGAACGGCATCGACTCGATTCTGGTCGACCTCCGCGCCCGCGGCGAAGTCTGACCCGCCGCCCCACGCAAGAGGAGCCTGAACCATGCGCGACAAGATCAAGCTGGAGTCGACCGCCGGTACCGGTCACTTCTACACGACGACGAAGAACAAGCGGACCACCCCGGACAAGATGCTGATCAAGAAGTTCGATCCGGTCGCCCGCAAGCACGTCGACTACAAAGAAACGAAGATCAAGTGACGCATCGGGGCGCTACCGCGCTCCGATGTGCACCCGGCCCGGCTCCCGATCGGAGTCCGAGCCCTGAAGGCGCCGAAAGGCGCCTTTTTTTCGTCTGACGCGCCCCCCCCTACTCACCGGGGGGCCTGTATGAAAAACGCCCCGTTCCCGGGGCCCCAAAAGGAAACGCCCCGTTCCCGGGGCCCCAAAAGGAAACGCCCCGTTCCCGGGGCGTTTGTCTCCACAGCCGACCGACCTTGCGGATCAGGCGGCCGAGTAGCGCCGCATGCGCAGCGCGAGGTCCTGCAGCGCGCGCACGCCGCTGGCTTCGGCACGGTTGCACCAGTCCTGCAGGTGCGCCACCAGCTTCTCGGGCGTCGCGTTGGAACGCTCCCAGGTGGAGGCGAGCTCGGCGCGCATCTCGACCAGCTTGCGCAGGCTGTCGCTCGCCGCGAAGATCTCGCCCAGCTTGGCGCGGTTCTGGTCGCTCCACTTGGCGGCGTCCTGGTGGAGCCAGCGGCGCGAGGCATCGATCAGGCTGGCGTCGGCCGGCCGCGCGGCGCGCAGCCGAGCGATCTCCTCGGAGCAGGCCTGCCCGAGCGACTTGCCGTAGGCGGCCATCAGGTCGTAGCGATGCGCGATCACGGCCTGCAGCGTCTGCAGGTCGACGCTCGCGCGCGGCGACTGGAACCTCGGCACCGGGGCGACCTTGCGGACGGTCGCGAGACCGAGCGCCTGCAGGATCCGGATGTACATCCAGCCGATGTCGAACTCGTACCAGCGGTTCGACAGCTTCGCGCTCGAGGCGAAGGCATGGTGGTTGTTGTGCAGCTCCTCGCCGCCGATCAGGATGCCCCAGGGCAGCACGTTGCGCGCGGCGTCCGGGCTGTCGAAGTTGCGATAGCCCCAGTAGTGACCGATGCCGTTGATGACGCCGGCGGCGGTGACCGGGATCCACATCATCTGGACCGCGAACACCGACAGGCCGATGACGCCGAACAGCAGCACGTCGACCACCAGCGTGATGTAGACGCCGGCGACGGAGTACTTGGTGTAGACGTTGCGCTCGACCCAGTCGTCGGGCGTGCCGTGGCCGTACTTCTGCAGGGTCTCGGCGTTCTTCGCCTCCTCGCGGTACAGCTCGCTGCCCTCGAGCAGCACCTTGCGGATGCCGCGGGTCTGCGGGCTGTGCGGATCCTCGGGGGTCTCGCACTTGGCGTGGTGCTTGCGGTGGATGGCCGCCCACTCCTTGGTGACCATGCCCGTGGTCAGCCAGAGCCAGGCCCGGAAGAAGTGCGAGACGACGGGATGCAGGTCGAGCGCGCGGTGCGCCTGGCAGCGGTGCAGGTAGATCGTCACGGCCGCGATGGTCACGTGCGTGGCGATCAGCGTGTAGGCGAGGATCTGCCAGCCGCTCAGGTCGAGCAGGCCGGTGTCGAGGAAGCCCAGGACGCGCTGGACCACGGGATGATCGATCAAGTTCTCAGCTCCCTGGATTAACCCGATGATTGTAAAGGCGCCCGACGGCCAAGTCATTGACGTATGTCGGCCACGGCCGCTATTCGCGGCGGACCCAACGCACCGCGAAGAAGCCGTCCGATTCATCCATGTCGGGGCGGATCCGCAGGAAAACAGGGTCGGAAAACCCGGGGTGAGCCTGGGCGAAGGTCGCGGCGACCGCTTCGTTCTCACGGGCCAGCAGGCTGCAGGTGGCGTAGACGAGCGCACCGCCCCGCTTCACCAGACGGGCGGCGGCAGCCAGGATCGAGGTCTGCCGGCCGTTGAGCTCGTCGACCGCCTCGGAGACCATCCGCCACTTGAGCTCCGGATTGCGTCGCAGCGTGCCCGTGCCGCTGCATGGCGAGTCGACCAGCACCAGGTCGGCCCGGCCGGCCAGACGCCGCAACTTGGGGTCGTGCTCGCTGTCGAGGCCGAACGGCTGGACGCTGGTGGCGCCGGAGCGCGCGAGCCGCGGCTTGAGCCGCTGCAGGCGGGCCGTCGAGACGTCGCAGGCGTAGACCTGGCCGCTCGAGCGCATCGCGGCCGCGATGGCGAGGGTCTTGCCGCCGGCGCCCGCGCAGAAGTCGATGACCGTCTGACCGCGGCGCGGCGCGGCGAAGTCCACCAGACGCTGGCTGCCCAGGTCCTGCACCTCGAACTCGCCGCGCTCGAACGATGCGAGCCGATCGATCGCGGGCTTGCCCCGCACGCGCAGCGCGGTGTCGCAGCTCGCCATCGGCTCGGCCTCGACGCCGTCGGCCGCGAGCGAGGCGCGCAGGGACTCGCGATCGGTCTTGAGCAGGTTCACCCGCAGGTCGAGCGGCGCCGGCGCGAGCAGCGACTGGCCGAGCCGCTCGACGGCGGCATGCGGCACCGGCTCGCCATCGGCCACGGCCTGGGCCAGCAGCTCGGCGTGCAGCCAGTCGGGCAGGCTCAGGCGGATCGCCTGGGGCATGCCGCCGGGGTCGGTCGCGAGCGCGCGGCGCAGCGCGGCCTCGTCCTCGGCGTCCGGGCGCAGCGCGGGCAGCATCGCCTCGCCGAAGCGCAGCACGAACGACAGCCAGGTCAGCCGACGCGGCAGCGAGCCGCGCATCGACTGGGCCTGGTGACCGTAGCGGCGACGGTTGCGCAGCACGTCGAAGACCGTCTCGGCGATGATCCCGCGGTCGCGGCGCCCGAGGCGCTCGTTGGCACGGAAGAAGCCGCGCAGCACGGTGTCGGCGGCCCGGTCGAGCTGCAGCACCTCGCCGACGGCGCGCTCGGTCGAGGCGAGCAGCGGCGGCGTCAGGCGGGGGAGCTCGGCCGCCGCGTTCGGTGCGGCGGCGGGTGCCGGCTCGGCCGCGGCCGTCGGCAGCCGCTCGGGGATCGTCGGATCGACGGACGGACCGGTACTCATCGTGCGCCCTCCCAGAGCAGCCGTTCAGCCGCAGGCACGCCCATGACCTCGGCCCGCCCCCCGGACACCCGCACGCGGTCCTCGACCAGCCAGCGTACGGCCTTCGGGAAGATCCTGTGCTCGACGCCGAGCACCCGGGCGGCGAGCGTCGCGGCGTCGTCGCCGTCGAGGACGGGCACGGCGGCCTGCGCGAGGATCGGTCCGTGATCGAGCGTCGGCGTCACCAGGTGGACCGTCGCGCCGTGCATCCGGACCCCGGCGGCGAGCGCGCGCGCATGGGTGTCCAGGCCGGGGAAGGCCGGCAGCAGCGACGGATGCACGTTCACCAGGCGGCCCGCGAAGCGGCGCACGAAGCCCTCGGTGAGGATCCGCATGAAGCCGGCGAGCACGACGAGGTCGGCGCCGAGGGCGTCGAGCCGCTCGGCGAGCGCTGCATCGAAGGCGTCGCGGCCGGCGTGGGCCGTGTGCGGCACGACCTCGACCGGCACGCCCAGACCGCGGGCGACCTCGAGCCCGGCAGCTTCCGCGCGGTTCGCGATCACGGCGGCGATGCGGGCGGGCCAGCGCTCGTCCCGACAGGCGCGCACGAGGCTCGCCATGTTCGAGCCCTGGCCAGAGATCAGGATCGCAACGGTCTTCAACGGGTCGCCCGATAGAAAGGCGCGCAGTCTAGCATCCGCACGCCGCGGTGACCGGCCTAGATTGCTTTATGATTCAAGGTTTTGCGTCCGAACGCATGCAGGTCTTCCGCCGACTCCCTCCGCTCGAGCAGCGCCGCCCCTGTGCGCTGACCATCGGCAACTTCGATGGCGTTCACCTCGGCCATCGGGCTCTGCTCGATGCGCTGCGGCAATCGGCCGCGCGCCTCGGCGTGCCCGCCTGCGTGCTGACCTTCGAGCCGCACCCGCGCGAATTCTTCGCCGCACGCAGGCCCGGGGCCACGGCGCCGGCCCGGATCGCGACGCTGCGCGACAAGCTCGAGGCGCTGGCGGCGGCCGGCGTGGACCGCGCCTGCGTCGTCCACTTCAACGAGCGGTTCGCGTCGCTCGCCCCGGACGCCTTCGTGCAGTCCGTGCTCGTCGACGGGCTGCGGGCCCGCCAGCTCCTGATCGGCGACGACTTCCGCTACGGCGCGGGGCGCGGCGGCGACTTCGCCAGCCTGGAGCAGGCCGCGGGCCGCCACGGCTTCGCACTGCAGCGGATGGCGACGATCGCCCTCGACGGCGAGCGCATCTCGTCGTCGGCGGTGCGCGCG
>JAIYAG010000178.1 GCA_027489195.1 Burkholderiales bacterium
AAGAAGAACTGCAGCGAGCGGGCCACCTCGGAGGCGCCCTGCTCGACGAACGGCGTGAGCAGCTCGCTGGCGTAGTTGTCCGGCAGGTCGCCGCTCTTCTTCTTCAGCTCGGCCTCCTCGAGGGTCAGGCCGTAGAGCCGCACGATGTCCTGGGTGAGCTGGCTGCCGCCGAAGGTCTGCTCGCGCTCGAAGACCGTCTGGCCGTTCAGGACCACGGTCAGGTTCGTGGTGCTCTGCCCGATGTCGAACACGGCGAGGATCATCCCCTCGCCCTGGCTCGGCAGGAAGCGCGTGACATGGTCGATCGAGGTGCGGGCCGCGTAGGGCTCGACGTCGATCACGACCGGGCGCAGCCCGGCCATCTCGGCGATCGCCACGCGGTCCTCGACCTTTTCCTTGCGGGACGCGGCGAGCAGCACCTCGACGTCCTCCTCGGACTGCGAGGACGGTCCGAGGATCTGGAAGTCGAGGTTGACCTCGTCGATCGAGAACGGGATGTACTGGCTCGCCTCGTTCTCGACCTGCAGTTCGTAGTCCTCCTCGTGGAGGCCCGCCGGCAGGGTGATCCGCTTGGCGATCACCGCAGACGACGGCAGGGCCATCGCGGCGAGGCGGGTCTTGGTGCCGGTCTTGCGGATCGCGCGCATCAGCGCGTCGGCGACCGCTTCGGGCTTCTCGACATTGCCGTCGACGATGGCACCCCGCTCGATCGGCTCGATGGCGTAGCGCTCGAGGCGCATGCCGGTCTTGCCCCCCGGCACCAGCTCGACGAGCTTGACGTTGGATGCGCTGACGTCGACCCCCAGGATAGGCTGGGAACCGCGCCGGAAGAGGGCCTGAAGGCTGACTGCCACGTGCGCCTCGATCTGGACGAGTGGAAAAAAGTGTCGGGAAACAGGATCTTACGACAGTTTCAAAGACTTTGCTTTAGATCTGAGCGACCCTGTCGACACACTGTAAGGCTTTTCACTGTTGCAAAGTTCCGGTCTGGAACCCGCCCGTCGACCCTCCTGCTCCGCCTGTCGACTGCCCCGAAAAGCCGCCCGGCAGGGGTCGCCGGCCACGCTGCGCGGCGCCATGGGCGGGGTCGCCCCGCCCTATAATCGGCACCTGTTCGACCACCTGGCCTGCCATGACGTCAGTGCGCGCCCGCCTCGCGCCGATCGCAAGTTCGCGGCGCGAACGGGGATTCGGTCTGCTGACCCTCGTCACGGTGCTGGTCCTCGTGCCGGTCGCCCTCGCCGTCGCGGCGGCCCTGACGCTCGGGCTGGCGGCGGTCCTGGCGTCGGACCGCCTGCCCTCGCTGGACGTGCTGACCGACTACCGGCCCAAGGTGCCGCTGCGCATCTGGACCGCCGACGGCGTGCTGATCGGCGAGTTCGGCGAGGAGCGGCGCAGCGTCGCCCGGATCGAGGACGTGCCGCTGGTGATGAAGCAGGCGATCCTCGCCGCCGAGGACGACCGGTTCTTCGAGCACAGCGGCGTCGACCTGCTCGGGATCGCCCGCGCGGCGCTGGCGAACGTGGCGGCCGGCGGCAAGTCGCAGGGCGCGAGCACGATCACGATGCAGCTCGCGCGCAACTTCTTCCTGTCGAACGAGCGCAGCTACACCCGCAAGATCTACGAGATCCTGCTCGCGCTGAAGATCGAGACCCAGCTCAGCAAGGAACAGATCCTCGAGATCTACCTGAACCAGATCTTCCTCGGGCAGCGTGCCTACGGGTTCGCGTCGGCCGCGCAGATCTACTACGGCAAGCCGCTCGCCAAGGTCACCGCGGCCGAGGCGGCGATGCTCGCCGGCCTGCCGAAGGCGCCCTCGGCATACAACCCGGTCGTCAACCCCAAGCGCGCGCGGATCCGCCAGCAGTACGTCCTCGGGCGGATGCGCTCGCTCGGCTCGCTGACCGAGGAGCAGTACCAGGCGGCGATGAAGGAGGAGCTGCGGCTGCAGCCGGACCGCGGCGACTTCGCGGTCAAGGCGCCCTACGTCGCCGAGTTCGCCCGGATGCTCGCGTACGAGCAGTTCCGTGACGAGACCTACGTCGCCGGCCTGAACGTCTACACCACCGTGCTGGCCGACGACCAGCGCGCGGCCAACGCCGCGGTGCGCCAGGGCGTGCTCGACTACGACCGGCGCTACGGCTTCCGCGGCCCGGAGGCGCAGCTCGAGCTGCCGGCCGACCCGCAGCGGCGCGACGAGAAGATCGAGGAGGCCCTGCTCGAGGCCGGCGAGATCGACGACTTCCTGCCGGCCGTGGTCACCGCCGTCGACCCGAAGGCGATCCGCGTCGCGCGCAGCCGCGGCCAGTCGATCGAGATCGTCGGCGACGGGCTCAAGCTGGTCGCGCCCTGGCTCTCCGAGAAGGCGCCGGCGGCCCGCCGCCTCAAGCCCGGCATGGTGATCCGCGTCGCCGACGGGCCCAAGGGCTGGGAGGTCACGCAGGTGCCCGAGGTGCAGGCCGCGTTCGTGTCGGCCGACACCGGCGACGGCGCGATCCGCGCGATGGTCGGGTGCTTCGACTTCAACCGCAACAAGTTCAACCGCGTGACGCAGGCGTGGCGCCAGCCGGGCTCGAGCTTCAAGCCCTTCATCTATTCCGCGTCGCTCGAGAAGGGCTTCATGACCACCACCGTCATCAACGACGCCCCGGTGATCGTGGATCCGGCCGTCACCGGCGGGCAGGTCTGGGAGCCGAAGAACTACGACGGCAAGTTCGACGGTCCGATGACGATGCGCACCGCGCTGTCGAAGTCCAAGAACATGGTGTCGATCCGGCTGCTGCAGGCGATCGGGCCTCAGTACGCGCAGGACTACGTCACCCGCTTCGGCTTCGACGCGGAGCGTCACCCGCCTTACCTGACGATGGCGCTGGGCGCCGGCTCGGTGACGCCGTGGCAGATGGTCGGCGGCATCTCGGTGTTCGCCAACGGCGGCTACCGCGTGGAGCCCTACATGATCGCGCGGGTCACCGACGCCAACGGCAAGGTGCTCGCGCAGGCGCGGCCGCTGAAGGCCGGCGACGAGGCGATCCGTGCCATCGACGCGCGCAACGCGTTCCTGATGGACAGCCTGCTGCGCGACGTGGTGCGCAAGGGCACTGCGACCGCGGCGCTGCGCCTCAAGCGCACCGACCTCGCCGGCAAGACCGGCACCACCAACGACTCGCACGACGCCTGGTTCGCCGGCTATTCGCCGAGGGTCGCGGGCGTGGCCTGGGTCGGCTTCGACCAGCCGCGCAAGCTCGGCGACCGCGAGACCGGCGGTGGCCTGGCGCTGCCGATCTGGATCAACTACATGGCGGTCGCGCTCCGGAACGTGCCGGACAAGCCGGTGGAGCCGCCCTCGGGCGTCGTGCAGGTCAACGGCGACTGGTACTACGCCGAGACCCGTCCGGGCCAGGGCGTGGCCTCGCTCAGCGTCGCCGAGGCAGGCCTCGGCACCGGCGAGCGCGGCGAGCAGGTCCGCGAACAGGTCTTCTGAACGCCGCCGCCCGGCGGGGCGGCGGGCGGATGCTCAACCGTAGCGGCCCGACGCATCGGGCGTGGGCTCGGTGTGCCGACCCTCGGCCTCGTCGCGCGCGGTGGGCGAATCCCGGGGCACCCACCGGCGCGGCATGGGCGGTGCGTCCGGATGCGGCGGCAGGCCGCCGCGCATCACCTTGATCCGGTTGTCGATCTCACGCACGCCGTGGCAGCGATCGACCAGCGACGCGATCGCATGCTTGACCGGCAGGTCGGCGACCGTGCCGGTCAGCGTGACACGGCCCTCGCGGACCGCCACCGTCACGTCTCCGGCATCGAGCGCGGCCTCGCGCGACAGGCGCTCGCTGACGTCGTCGTGGATCCGCGCGTCGGGCACCTCCCGGCCCGTCGGGCCACCGGGCCGTCCGCCGTCGGCGGGCAGTCGCTGGCCGAGCTCGAACGGGAGCGTGGCGTCGACCGGCCCCCGCCGCTGCCCGCTGCCGGCCGCGCTCGCCCCCCAATCGCCGCTGCCGCCGCTCCCGGTGGCCAGGTGCTCGGGGCGGCCGGGATCGTGCGGCGCGTCGAGGACTGCGTCGTCGTCACCGGATGGCGGCCAGCGCGCACCGCGGTCGTTGGCGGGGTCGTCGCCCCAGCGGCGGGTGTCCTCGTCGGTCGCGCCCTCCGCTGCAGGGCGGTCGTGCCGGGGCGGGCGCTCGGGTCGGCCGTCGTTCCGGCCATCGTCTCGATCATCGTGCTGCATCGCTGGCTCCTCGCGGCCGCAGGGCCGCTCCGTGCGGAGCGGCAGCTTCCGTTCCCGTGGCGCATGCGTCGGACCGGCCGACGGGCGTCGGCAAGGATTGCAGGGGAGTCAGGACGACCGAGGAAACGGGTCGCCGTGCAGCGACGGCCGCGGAGACCCGCCGAGATTGCGCAGCAGCGCGACGAGCGCCAGCACTCGCCGCAGGCGCGGACTGCTGACCGCCACGAGGCCGAGCGCACCGGTGATCGCCGTTCCGGCAGGCACGCGCGGGATCGCACGCCACAGCCACATCGCGGACCGCATCGTCCGGCTGCGCGGCTCGAAGCGCGCCGGCACGGGCGTTTCCGTGACCGCCTCGTCCGGGCGGCGATCGAGCGCCACCGTCTCGCGCAGCGCGACGCGGATCGCCCGCAGCCTCGCACCCGCCTCGTCGGCGCCCATCGGTGCGGGCGGCGAGAGGGCGTCCGCCGCGTCGTGCCCGCCGATCTCGGCCGCCAGCACGCGCCGTGTCGCCGCCATGGGATGCAGCGCCGACAGGGCGCGCCGTGCGCCGCTCGCCATGGCGATGCCCGCGACCAGCGCGACCGCCGCGATCGCGAACGCGCCGGGGATCGCCCACGGTGTCGTCATCAGCCAGAGCAGCACCGCGACGTTGAGCCAGAGCACGCCGAGTGCGCTCACGAGCGCCGCGAACAGCGTGGCGCGCGCCGCG
>JAIYAG010000610.1 GCA_027489195.1 Burkholderiales bacterium
GTCGGCGCTCGACCGCACGGCCTGGCCCTTCGAACTGCCGCGCCTGCTCGAGGCGCTGGCCTCGCTGCACGCGCGCGGGGCGCGGCGCTTCCGTTTCGTCGACCGCACCTTCAACCTCAAGGTCGACACCGGCCGCGCCATCCTCGCCTTCTTCCTCGAGCGCATCGAGGCGGCGCCCGACGAGCCGCTGTTCGCGCACTTCGAGCTCGTGCCCGACCGGCTGCCCGACGGCCTGAAGGACCTGATCGTGCGCTTCCCGCCCGGGGCGCTGCAGTTCGAGATCGGCATCCAGACCTGGAACCCCGACGTTCAGGCGCGGATCTCGCGGCGCCAGGACGACGGGCGCGCCGAGGCGAACCTGCACTGGCTGCGCACGCACACGCATGCCCACCTGCACGTCGACCTGATCGCCGGGCTGCCGGGCGAGGACCTCGCGAGCTTCGGCGCGGGCTTCGACCGGCTGGCGGCGCTGCGCCCGCACGAGATCCAGGTCGGCATCCTCAAGCGGCTGCGCGGTGCGCCGATCGCGCGGCACACCGCCGAGTTCGGACTGCGCTTCGCCGAGCGCGCGCCGTACGAGGTGCTGGAGACCTCGGTGCTGCCGGCGGCCGACGTCGCCCGCATCGCCCGCTTCGCGCGCTACTGGGACCTGTACGGCAACTCCGGGCGCTTCGCGCGCTCGCTGCCCGCGCTGCTCGGCGCGACGCCCTTCGTGCGATTCATGGCGTTCTCGGACTGGCTGTGGGCGCACACCGGCGCGACCCACCGGCTGTCGGCCGAACGCCAGGCCGAGGCGCTGCACGACTGGCTGATCGGGGTGGACGGCGGCGACCCGGTCGCGGTCCGCGAGCGGCTCGTGGCCGACTACGCCGCGAGCGGTGCCCGCGGCCGGCCGGCCTTCCTGGAGCACGGCCTGGCCGGCGGACGCCGGGCCGCGGCGAGTCGGCAGGACCGGCATGCCGCGGCGGCCGAGCCGCATGCGCTCAATGGCGCTGCTTCGCCCAGCGTTCCTTGAAGGTCGGGCCGCTCGGGGCCGGCAGATCGCGGGTCGCAGTCCATCCGCCCGACATCGGCAGGCTGGCGATGCGGCCGTTCTCGCCGCCCAGCCGCGCGAGCACCCACGAGGCCATCCGCACCATCGGCCGGTAGAGGCCCGGACGCTTCGCGGCGAACGCCCATGCGGCCAGCCCGGCGCGCTCGCGCCAGGGCCGCAGCCCGCGCTCCATCTGCTTCTCGCGCAGCTTGCGCAGCAGATCGGGCAGCGGGATCTTCATCGGGCACACGACATGGCACTCGCCGCACAGCGTGGCCGCCTGCGGCAGGTCGAGCGTCTTCTCGATGCCGACGTAGGCCGGCGTCAGCACCGACCCCATCGGCCCCGGGTACACCCAGCCGTAGGTGTGACCGCCGATCTTCTGGTAGACCGGGCAGTGGTTCATGCATGCGCCGCAGCGGATGCAGCGGAGCATGTCCTGGAACTCGCCGCCGAGCAGGCCGGTGCGCCCGCCGTCGACCAGCACGAAGTACATGTGCTCCGGGCCGTCCTGCTCGCCCGGGGCGCGCGGCCCGGTGAGGATGGAGAAGTAGTTCGAGATCGACTGCCCGGTGGCCGAACGCGGCAGCAGCCGCGCGACGGTGGCCAGGTCCTCGAGCGTGGGCAGCACCTTCTCGATACCGGTGACCACCACGTGGACCTTCGGGGGCAGCACGGTGCACATGCCCTCGTTGCCCTCGTTCGTGAAGACCGCGACCGAGCCGGTCTCGGCCACCAGGAAGTTGCCGCCCGACACGCCCATGTCGCTCGACAGGAAGTGCGGACGCAGGAACTCGCGCGCCTCGCGCGTCATCGCCGGGATCTCGGTCAGGCGCGGGCGGTTGTGGACGCGCGCGAACAGGTCCGAGACCTCGTCCTTCGACTTGTGCACGACCGGCGCCACGATGTGCGACGGCGGCTCGTTGTCGTTGATCTGCAGGATGTACTCACCGAGGTCGGTCTCGACGACCTTGACCCCGGCGGCCTCGAGGTGGCGGTTCAGCGCCATCTCCTCCGAGACCATCGACTTGGACTTGGTGACCTTGGCCACCTCGTGCTTCTTCGCGATCGCGACGACGAGGCGCGAGGCCTCCTCGGGCGTCTCGGCCCACAGCACGGTCGCGCCGCGCCGCGTCGCCTCGGCCTCGAAGCGCTCGAGGTAGGCGTCGAGGTTGGCGAGCGCGCGGTTGCGCCGCTCGACCGCCTCGTCGCGCGTGCCCTCGAAGTCGTCGAGCTCGGCGATCGCAATGGTGCGCCCGACCGTCCAGCGCTGCGAGAGGATCTTCAGGTTCTGCTGCAGGCGGACGTCGGCGAGCTTCTGCCCGGAGCGCGCCTTGAAGTGCATCGACTGGACCTGCATCACGCCTCCTTCGCGGCGGGCGCCGCGGCAGCGGCGGGCACGGCCGGAATCGGCACGGCGTCGCCGGCGAGCACCTGAGCGACATGCAGCACGCGCGTCGTGGTGTCGCCGGTGCGCCGCAGCCGGCCCTCGATGTTCAGCATGCATCCGAGGTCGCCGAGCACGACGCAGGGTGCACCGCTGGCGTGGATGCGCTCGATCTTCTCGTCGACGATCGCGGTGGAGATGTCGCCGTACTTGACCGCGAAGGTGCCGCCGAAGCCGCAGCAGGCGCGCGCGTCCTTCATCTCGACGAGCTTCACGCCCGGCTGCAGCGCGAGCAGCGCACGCGGCTGCGCCTGCACGCCGAGCTCGCGCAGCCCGCTGCACGAGTCGTGATAGGTGACCTCGCCCTCGAAGCGCCCGGGCAGCGACTTCATGCCGACCACGTCGTGCAGGAAGGAGGTCAGCTCCCAGGTGCGCGAGGCCAGCGCATCGATGCGCACCCGCAGGTCGGGATCGTCGGCGAAGAGCACCGGGTAGTGATGGCGGATCATGCCGCCGCAGGACCCCGAGGGCAGCACGACATGCTCGAAGCGCTCGAACTCGGCGAGGAACTTGCGGGCCAGGTCGCGCGCGCTGGCGGTGTCGCCCGAGTTGTAGCCGGGCTGGCCGCAGCAGGTCTGCGCCATCGGCACCTCGACCGTGCAGCCGGCCGACTCGAGCAGCCGCACCGTGGCCTCGGCGATCTCCGGTCGCATCACGTCGACCAGGCAGGTGATGAACAATCCGACTCTCAACGTCCCCTCCTCGAGGCCCCGATGATCGCACCGCCGGCGTGGCGGCGCGACACGACCGACCTCGACAGCGATTTCACTGCTTGATATAACGTACCACCATCCACGATACCACCGGCCGCCAGCGGACCGGTCCAGACCGCTATCTCCATGGCCCGACGGCAAGACGACGGCAACGTCAAGGACGAGGCAGGGGCACCCGACGCCGCGAGCCGCGGGGCCATCCAGGTGATCGACCGGCTGGTGTCGCTGCTCGACGCCCTCGCCGAGCAGCCCGACGCGGTGAGCCTGAAGCTCCTCTCCCAGCGTACCGGGCTGCATCCGTCCACCGCGCACCGGATCCTGAACGACCTGGTGTCGGCACGCCTGGTCGACCGATCGGAGCCCGGCACCTACCAGCTCGGCATCCGCCTGCTGGAGCTGGGCAACCTGGTGAAGGCGCGCCTGAGCGTGCGGGACGCCGCGCTCGGGCCGATGCGCGAGCTGCACCGGATGACGCACCAGCCGGTGAACCTGTCGATCCGCCAGGGCGACGAGATCGTCTACATCGAGCGGGCCGTGTCCGAGCGCAGCGGCATGCAGGTGGTGCGGGCGGTCGGCGGCCGGGCGCCGCTGCACCTCACCTCCGTGGGCAAGCTCTTCCTCGCTGCCGACGACCCGCGCAACGTGCGCGCCTATGCCACCCGCACGGGCCTGGCCGGCCAGACCCGCAACAGCATCACCGAGCCGCCGAAGCTCGAACGCGAGCTGGCGCTGGTGCGGGCGCGCGGCTATGCGCGCGACAACGAGGAGCTCGAGTTGGGGGTGCGCTGCATCGCCGCGGGCATCCGGGACGATGCGGGCAAGCTGGTGGCCGGGCTGTCGATCTCGGCGCCCTCGGACTTCCTGCAGGACGACTGGATCGACCTGCTGTGCCGCACCGCCGCGCAGATCTCGGCGGCGATCGGCTTCGACCGGGAGTCGTAGCGCCCGACCGGGGGCGGCGCCCGGCGGGCGCCCGCGGGACGTCCGGTCGGCCGCCTCGCGACTCAGGAGCGGGCGTCGGCCCGGGCCGGCCGGGTCTCGTCGCGCGGCTGCTGCTCGACCCACTTGCGCAGGCGCTGCGCGTCCGCGAACCGCGACTGCGCGCCGGTGGCATCCAGCAGCACCAGGATGACCGCTCGGCCGTCGACCTTGGCCTGCATCACCAGGCACTTGCCGGCCTCCGAGATGTAGCCGGTCTTCTGCATGCCGATCTGCCAGTCGGGATTGTCGACCAGGCGGTTGGTGCTGCGGAAGCCGACCTGCCGGTAGCCGGTGTCGACGGTGAGCGAGGCGGCGGTCGAGTACTCGCGGATCAGCGGGTAACCGTGCGCGGCGCGCACCATGCGCGCGAGGTCGCGCGCGTTCGAGACGTTGTTGCTCGACAGCCCTGTCGGGTCGGCGAAGCGGCTGTCGGTCATGCCGATCGCACGGGCCTTCGTGTTCATCGCCTCCACGAAGGCCGACAGGCCGCCGGGGAAGTGGCGACCGAGCGCATGGGCCGCGCGGTTCTCGGATGCCATCAGCGCGAGCTGCAGCATCTCGCCGCGCGAGAGCTTCGAGCCCATCGGCAGGCGCGAGCCGCTGTGACGTTCGGTGTCGCGGTCGGCCTCGGACACGTCGAGCATCTCGTCCAGCGGCAGCCCGGCATCGAGCACCACCATCGAGGTCATCACCTTGGTGATCGAGGCGATCGGCAGCACCGCATCCGGGTTCTTCTGGTAGAGCGTCTCGCCGGTGGCCTGGTCGA
>JAIYAG010000367.1 GCA_027489195.1 Burkholderiales bacterium
CAAGAAATGCTGCATTGCGGAAGCTTGATATTCAATGGTGAACGCTTGACTGCACCAGTGAATCTGATAACGTGCGGCCCGTGATCAGGAACCGGACCCGGTTCCGGAGGGGACCTGAACGTCGAGACGCCGCCCGCGCGACCCGACGTCTCCGCCGCGGCGAGGCCGCGCAACGGATCCGCAGGACCGCTCCCTCACGCCACCTCACCCCTGCCGAGGACCGCATGAACTTCAAGTTCCATCACATGAATCTCTGCACCGACAGCCTGCCGAGGCTCACCCGGTTCTATCAGACGCTCTTCGATCTCGGCACGATCAAGGACGAGGAGCACACCGTCATCAGTGGCCGCTCGCCGAACCGCCCGTACACCGGGAACGTCGACTTCCTCACCGACGGCGCGATCGAGTTCCACTGGGCCGAGCGCGACCTCGACACCGGGTTCAAGGCGAAGCAGTTCGTCAATCCGATGGCGCACGGTCACTTCTGCTTCCGCACGGACGACATCAAGGCCTTCATGCGCCGGTGCGACGAGCGGGGCATCCGCTACTCGGACTACGGCTGCTGGGCCATCCCGGGCTGGCACCAGGTCTTCCTGCAGGACCCCGACGGCAACGTCATCGAAGTCCATCAGCCCGGCGTCTTCGGCTGACGCGCGCTTCACCGAGCCTCAGAGCGGTGCCGCATCGCACCGCCTTTCCAACAGAACGAGGAGACCCGTCATGTCCGAGCAGCACCCCAAATCCGCTTCCCCCGCGCCGACCGTGGGTTCGACCGCGCGCCGCGATGTCCTCAGGCAGATCGCCGGCGTGGCGGCCGGCACGCTCGCATCCGGAGCCGTGCTGGCCCAGAGCGGCAGCAAGCATTCGATGAAGATCGCGATCTCGATCCCGGAGAGCCATCCGACCACCATCGCGCTCAAGGCCGCCTGCGCGGAGATCCTGCAGGCATCGAGCGGCCGTCTCGCCATCGACGTCTACCCGAACGGCCAGCTCGGCAGCGACACGGACACCGTCTCGCAGGTCCGATCCGGGGCGATCGACTTCGTGTGCACCGCCCACAGCATCTGGGGCAACCTGGTGCCGGTCGCATCGATCAACCTGGTCGCGTTCGCGTTCGCCGACTACGCGACGGTCTGGAAGGCGATGGACGGCGATCTGGGCACCCACATCCGGAGCGCCTTCGACCGCTTCAACCTCGTGCCGGTCGGTCGGGTCTTCGATCACGGCTTCCGTCAGATCACCCACTCGTCCAAGCCGATCACCGGCCCCCGGGACGTGTCGGGCATGAAGGTGCGCGTGCCGGCCAGCGCGATCATGACCTCGCTGTTCAAGGGGCTCGACGCGTCGCCGACCACCGTGCCGTTCGGCGAGCTGTACACCGCGCTGCAGACCAAGGTCGTCGACGGTCAGGAGAACGCCCTGCCGACGATCGACGCCGGCAAGTTCTACGAGGTCCAGAAGTTCTGCTCGTACACCTCGCACAACTGGGACTGCTTCGCGCTGGTCGCCAACAAGCGGAACTGGACCGCGTTGCCCGAGGACCTGCGGGCGATCGCATCGAGGATCCTCGACGCCAACGCGCTGAAGCAGCGTGCTGCGCACGAGACGCTCAACGCCACGCTCGAGGCGAAGCTCAAGGCGGCG
Organism: Burkholderiales bacterium; assembly: GCA_027489195.1. Lineage (GTDB taxonomy): Bacteria > Pseudomonadota > Gammaproteobacteria > Burkholderiales > Burkholderiaceae_E > UBA4615. Next base: position 1,645 of record JAIYAG010000367.1, read on the forward strand.
GGCATGCAGTTCAACGCCGTCGACGGTCGACCGTTCCGCGAGGTGCTGCAGAAGGCCGGCTACTACACCGACTGGCAGAAGAAGTTCGGGCCCGAGGCCTGGGCGCTCCTCGAGCAGTACAGCGGCAAGCTGGCCTGACAGGCGCGTCGCGTGACCGACAGCCCTCCCCATCCCGTGGCCGCCGCGACGGGCCTCGGCGAGCCGCCGTCGGCCGACGCGGCCGCGGCCCTGACGCTGAACCGATGGATGGCGCCCATCGAGGCGGTCTGCGCCGCGCTGATGGCCGCCATCGTCGCGATGCTGTTCAGCGGCGTGATCTCCCGGTACCTGTTCTCCCGGCCGATCGGCTGGATCGACGAGACGGTGTCGATCGCGTTCATCTGGGTCGCGATGCTCGGCGCGGTGCTCGCCATGCACCGCAACGAGCATCTGCGGCTCACGATGTTCGTCGACCTGATGCCGCCTCGCGTGCGGGGCGTGGTGCACGCCTTCGCGCTGGTGGCGATCGCCGCGTTCCTGCTCGGGCTGATCGGTCCGGCCTTCGAGCATGTCAGGGAGGAGTGGATCGTCACCTCGCCGTCGCTGGAGCTGCCGGGCGGCGTCAGGGTCGCCGCGATCGCGGCGGGGCTCGTCCTGATGCTGGCGATCGTGGCCGTCTATTCGGTGAGGACCGTCTCGACGTCGAACCTCGCGATCGCCGTCGTCGGGGTCGGCCTGTTCGTGGGGCTGTGCGCCTGGTTCTCGCCGAACCTGGCGCAGCTCGGCCTGCTGAACATCCTGATCTTCCTGACCGGGCTGGTGGCGGTCTGCCTGGTCGCCGGCGTGCCGATCGCGTTCTGCTTCGGCTACGGCGTGATGTGCTTTCTCGCCTTCTCCAGCAACGTGCCGCTGATCGTGATCGTCGGGCGGATCGACGAAGGGATGGCGAACATCATCCTGGTGTCGGTGCCGATCTTCGTGCTGCTGGGCTGCGTGCTCGATGCGACGGGCATGGGCAAGGCGATCGTCGATCTGCTCGCCTCGCTGATCGGCCACGTGAAGGCCGGCATGTCCTACGTGCTGCTCGGCTCGCTGTTCATCGTCTCCGGCATCTCGGGCTCCAAGGTCTCGGACATGGCGACGGTCGCGCCGGCGCTGTTCCCCGAGATGCGACGACGGGGCAACAAGCAGCCTGAGATGGTGGCCCTGCTCGCCACCGGCGCGGCGATGGCCGACACCGTGCCGCCGAGCATCGTGCTGATCGTGCTGGGTTCGGTCGCCGGCGTCTCGATCGCCGGGCTGTTCGAGAGCGGCATCGTCGTGGCGATGGTGCTGCTGCTGGCGCTGCGGCTGCTGGCGCGCTGGAAGGCGCGGGGCGAGGACACGGGCGCGGTGCGCCGACCCGCCCTGAAGGTGATCGGTCGACTCGCGCTGATCGCGGCACCGGCGCTGGTGCTGCCGTTCCTCATCCGCAGTGCGGTCGGCGGCGGTGTCGCCACGGCCACCGAAGTGTCGACGATCGCGGTCCTGTACGCGATGCTCATCGGCCAGGTCCTGTACGGAGGCATCGGCCTGCGGCGTCTGTACGCGATGCTCGTGGAGACGGCCGCCCTCAGCGGTGCGATCCTGCTGATCCTCGGGACCGCGTCCGCGATGGCCTGGGCGATCACGCAGAGCGGCATCGTCCAGCACCTGTCGCTGTTCCTGACCTCGCTCCCCGGCGGCTGGGTGGCGTTCATGGGCGTGACGATCCTCGTCTTCCTCGTCCTGGGCTGCCTGCTCGAGGGCCTGCCGGCCGTGCTCCTGCTGGCGCCGATCATGTTCCCGATCGCCAAGAAGCTCGGCATCCACGAGATCCACTACTCGATGGTGGTCGTGTGCGCGATGAACGTCGGGCTGATGATGCCGCCGATCGGGGTCGGTTTCTATGTCGCCTGCCGCATCGGGGATGCACGGCCCGACGACGTGATGTTCGCGATCTGGCCGTACATCGCGGCGCTCCTGCTGGGCGTGGTGGTGATCGCCGCGGTGCCGGCGCTCTCGACCTTCATGCTCTGAGAGGCATGCCCATGGACGCGATGACATCCGGGCGGGTCGGCACATCAAGAAGGAGTCGCTCATGCTGCTGAAGGACAAGGTCTGCATCGTTGTCGGTGCAGGTTCGCTGAGGAGCATCGGCCATGCCACCGTGGACCTGTTCGCCGAGCATGGCGCGACCGTGGTCGCGGTCGACATCGGCATGGACGATCGGCTCGCCGGCGAGATGCAGGCGGCGATCGCGTCGCGGCTCGGGCGCCCCGTGGCGGTTCAGGGTCTGCGCTGCGACATCACGCGCCCCGACGACTGCGAGCGGCTCGCGCAGGACGTCGTCGCGCAGCACGGCACGATCGACTGCCTCGTGAACTGCGCGGGCATCGTGAGGTCCCAGCCCCTGCTCGAGATCGGCGAGTCCGAGCTCGATCGCATGCTGGACGTCAACCTGAAGGGCACCTTCCGGATCTGCCAGAGCGTGCTGCGCGTCTTCGCGGCGCGCGGCAGCGGTGTCATCGTCAACCTCGCGTCGGTGGCGGCGCAGCGCGGCGGGGGGCTGGTCGGCAGCGCCCACTACGCCGCGTCGAAGGGCGGGGTGGTGAGCCTGACCCGGGCGATCGCCCGCGAGTTCGGACCCCTGGGCATCCGCGCGAACGTCGTCTGCCCGTCGATGACCGAGACCGGCATGCTGGACGGCAACGTGAGCGACGCGATGTTCGAGCAGATCGTGGCGGCGATTCCGCTGCGCCGCGCCGCCAAGCCGCGCGAGATCGCGGGCACCTGCCTCTATCTCGCCTCGGACCTGTCGAGCTACGTGACCGGCGCGACGATCGACGTCAACGGCGGCAGCCACATCCACTGACCGAGCTGCCGGGGGGCGGCCGGCACGCTGGCGCGCGACGAGCCGTAGGCGAGCATGGGTCGGCTCGGGACGCTAGTCGATCGCCCCGCCGCCCACCTTCAGATCCGGCCCGACGTGCGTGGCCGCGATGCGCAGCGCCTCGCGCACCCCGTCCACCATCGTCGACAGCGGCAGGCTCGGCGCGCCCGGCCAGACCGCGGCCTGCTCGGGCAGGTAGGGCACGTGCACGAAGCCGCTGCGCACGCGGGTGCCGGCGAGCGCGTGCTGCAGCCCGTAGAACACGTGGTTGCAGACGAAGGTGCCCGCCGTCTGCGACACCGCCGCCGGCACGCCGCGCGCGGCGAGCCCGGCGACGATCGCCTTCACCGGCAGCGTGCTGAAGTACGCGGCCGGGCCGCCGCGCACCACCGGCACGTCGATCGGCCGGGCGTCGGCGTTGTCGGGGATGCGGGCATCGTCGACGTTGATCGCGATCCGCTCGATCGAGAGCTCGGCGCGGCCGCCTGCCTGACCGAGCGATACCGCGAGCCGCGGCTCGTGGCGACGCAGCGCTGCGCGCAGCACCCGCAGCGACGCGCGGAACTCGGTCGGCAGGCGCACCGCGCGCACGGTCGAACCGGCGACGGTCTCGCCGTCGAGCGCGCTCGCGATCAGCCAGCTCGGGTTGACGGATTCGCCGCCGAAGGGCTCGAAGCCGGTCAGCAGGATGACGGGGGCGGCGGGGCGCGCAGCGGCTCGGGGCATGCCTCGACGATAGCCGAGCCGAACGGTTCGCGCGATGGCGCCTGGGGCGGGGGCCGGGGATAATCGCCGCATGAACCCGACCCGCAGACTCGACGAAACCGCCGCCGGGATGTACGTGATCTCGGCCACCCCCTTCACCGCCCAGGGCGCGCTCGACCTCGAGTCGACGCGCTCGCTGATGTCGTTCTACCTCGACTGCGGCGTCACCGGCATGACGATCCTCGGCATCATGGGCGAGGCGCCCAAGCTGTCGGGCGAGGAGAGCGCCGCCTTCGTCGACGCGGCGCTGCGCGCGGTCGGCGGCCGGGTGCCGATCATCGTCGGCGCGAGTGCCGCGGGTCTCGACAACCTGGCCGCGTTCTCGCGCCGCGTGGTCGATGCGGGTGCGGCCGGCGTGATGGTCGCGCCCGTGCCGGGGCTGCGCTCCGACGAGCAGGTGTACGGCTACTTCGAGCAGGTCGCGGCCCGCCTGGGCGACATCCCGTGGGTGCTGCAGGACTATCCGCAGACCACCACGGTGTTCATGTCGCCGACGGTGATCCTGAAGATGATCGCGGACTTCCCGAACCTGGTGATGGTCAAGCACGAGGACTGGCCGGGCCTGGCCAAGATCACCAGGCTGCGCGACGCCGAGCGGGCCGGCGCGCGGCGCGTGTCGATCCTGGTGGGCAACGGCGGCATCCACTACCCGCAGGAGCTCGGGCGCGGCGTGGACGGCGCGATGACCGGCTTCGCCTACCCCGAGGCGCTGGTGAAGACCTACGACCTGTTCAAGGCCGGCCGCATCGACGACGCCGAGGACCTGTTCGACGCCTACCTGCCGATCGTGCGCCACGAGCTGCAGCCGGGCCTGGGGCTGGCGGTGCGCAAGCACCTGCTGATGAAGCGGGGCGCGATCGCCAGCGACACGGTGCGCGCGCCCGGCCCGAAGCTGTCGGCGCGCGACGTCGAGGAGGTCGCGCACCTGGTGCGCCGCATGGAGCGGCGCGTCGCCGCCCTCGGGCTGTGAGCGCGGCCGCCGGCGCCGGCCGGACCGTCTTCGTCATCAACCCGAACAGCACGCAGGTCGTCACCGAGCACATCGACCGCGCGCTGCAGGGATTCCGCCGCCCCGACGGCCCGGCGATCGTCTGCGAGACGCTGCGCACCGGCCCGCCGGGCATCGAGTCGCAGGCGCACGTCGACGGCACGACCGCCCGCCTCGTCGAGTACTTCGATGCGCATCCGCAGCACCGCGCGGCCGACGCCGTGGTGCTCGCCTGCTTCTCCGACCCCGGCCTGCACGCGATGCGCGAGACGCTGCCGGGCCGCGTGTGGGGCAGCGCCGAGTGCGCGTACCTGACGGCAGCGGCGATGGGCGAGCGCTTCGGCGTGATCTCGATCCTGTCGCGCGCGATCGGTCGCCACAAGCGCCAGCTCCGCACCATGGGGCTGGCGTCGCGGCTGGCCGAGGACCTGGCGATCGAGCTCGGCGTGGTCGAGCTGTCGCGCGAGGACGAGACCTTCTCGCGGATGAGCGCGGTGGGCCGCACACTGGTGGACACGCACGGTGCGCGGGTGATCGTGATGGGCTGCGCCGGGATGGCGCGGTATCGCGACCGGCTCGAGGACCTGCTCGACGTGCCGGTGATCGACCCGACGCAGGCGGCGGTGGCGATGGCGCTGGGGCAGATTCTGGCGCGGGCGCCTCGCGGCTGATTCACCGCCCCCCCACGCTCCGATGCTCCAGGCGGCTCAGCAGCCGCACGATCGGCCACAGCAGCGCCAGGTACATCAGCGCCGCGATCACGATCGGCGTGGGGTTGTAGGTCAGGGCCTGGGCCTGGCGCGCGTTGTTCAGCAGCTCGGGCAGCGCGACCACGCTCGCGAGCGTGGTGAGCTTGATGACCTCGAGCGTGTTGCCCACCAGATCCGGCAGCACGTTGCGTACCGCCTGTGGCAGCACGACGTACGTCATCGTCTGCCAGCGGCCCAGCCCGGTGGAGCGGGCCGCCGCGGTCTGCCCCGCCGGGATGCTCTCGATGCCCGCGCGGAAGATCTCGCCGTAGTAGCTCGAGGTGTTCAGCAGGAAGCCGAAGGCGACCGCCGCGAGCTTCGGGATGTCGAGCCCGAGGAAGGGCGTGCCGAAGTACAGGAAGATCAGCAGCACCAGCGGCGGGAACGCGCGGAAGAAGTCGACGTAGGCAATCAGCAGCCAGTTCAGCCAGCGGATGCGCAGCGAGTGCAGCACCGCGATCGCCAGGCCCCCGGCCAGCCCCAGCGGCACGACGATCGCCGACAGCAGCAGCGTGGTCCAGAAGCCCTGCAGCAGGAACGGCCAGACCTTGAGGGCGATCTCGGGGTTGAGGAAGTTCTGGAGCAGGGCCTCCATCATTTCCTCCACGCGAAGCGGGTCTCGATCCAGCGCCCGAGGATCACCACCGGCAGGAAGAGCAGCAGGTAGGCGGCGGCGCCGACCGTCAGCGGCGTGGCGTTGCCCGCGAGGCTGGCGGCCGACGACGACTGGTTGAGGATCTCGCTCAGCGCGACCACCGAGCCCAGCGCCGTGCCCTTGGTGGTGGCGATCACGCGGTTGGTGAGCGGCGGCACGGTCATGCGCACCGCCTGCGGCAGCACCACGTGCGCGAGCGTCTCGAGCCGCGACAGGCCGGTCGAGCGCGAGGCCTCCCACTGGCCGCGCGGCACCGCGAGGATGCCGGCCCAGAAGATCTCCTCGGCGAAGGCGGCGAGCACCAGCGTCAGCGACAGCCAGGTCGCCATGAACGCGCCCATCGACACGCCGGTGTAGGGCAGCGCGAAGTACAGCAGGATGATCACCACCAGCGGCGGCAGCGCGCGCATCACGTCGGCGAAGGCGATGATCGCCCAGTTGAGCGGACGCACGCCGAACGAGCGCAGCACCGCGAGCAGCAGGCCGAGTACCGTGCCCGCGGCGATCACCGCGAGCGCGAGCTGCACGGTGACGACGAAGCCCTTGGCGACCAGGGGCAGCGCCTGCATCGCGATCTCGGCATTGAAGAAGCTGAAGACGAAGCGGTCCCAGGCGCCCATGTCGCGCGAACCCGGGCTCAGTGGTCGAGCCGCGAGAGGAACTCGCGCAGCCGCTCGTGGCGCGGCGCGCCGAACACCTCGGCGGGCGGGCCCTGCTCGACGATCGCGCCACGGTCCATGAACACCACGCGGTCGGCGGCGGCACGCGCGAAGGCCATCTCGTGGCTCACCACCACCATCGTCATGCCGGCGTCCTTCAGTTCGCGCATCACCTTGAGCACGCCGCCGACGAGCTCGGGGTCGAGCGCGCTGGTGGGCTCGTCGAACAGCACGATGCGCGGCTCGAGCGCCAGCGCGCGCGCGATGCCCACGCGCTGCTGCTGCCCGCCGGACAGCTCGTTCGGATAGGCCGCGAGCTTGTCGCCCAGCCCGACCCGCTGCAGCGCGGCGATGCCCTTGGCGTCGGCCTCGGCGCGCGCGAGCTTCTGCACGCGGCGCAGCGCCAGCGTCACGTTGCCCAGCGCGGTCATGTGCGGATACAGGTTGAACGACTGGAACACCATGCCGATCTTCTGGCGCAGGCGGTTCACGTCGGTGCCCGGCGCCATGATGTCGGTGCCGTCGACGCGGACCGAGCCGCCGTCGGGTTCCTCGAGCCGGTTGCAGCAGCGCAGCAGCG
>JAIYAG010000330.1 GCA_027489195.1 Burkholderiales bacterium
CTATGCCGCCAGCCGTCGTTGCCGTCGACGTAGTCGTTGTTGTACTTCCAGTCCCGCGCCCCGGTGTTGTATGGCGGGTCGATGTAGATGCAGTCCACCTGCCCGGCGTACAGATACTCCAGCAGCTGCAACGCGTGGTAGTTGTCGGCCTCGATCAGCGTGTGCCAGGGCGCATCGGCTGGGCCATTGGCCACCGCATCCACCGGCACCAGCGACGGAAAGATCGGCTCGCCGAATTGGCGCACGACCAGGAGCTCGTCCACCGCCCACTGAACCGGTTCTTGCACCACCCCGTGTTCAGCCGCGCGTGCCGGTGAAGCGTGCGCGGCATCGCCGGGCTTGATGCAGGTGGCTATGCCGTCCTTGACCTGCTGGACCTGCCAAACGTCCTTCAGCGAGCCGTCACGCCGGCACACCAGATCGCCGCGGCGCGGCTGGACCTTGTATAAAGGCAACAGCTCAGGCAGATGGTCTTCGAACACCAGACCGAACTTCTTGTCCTTCGACGCGCTGGCCCATTCGGCGACCAGGCGCTCGCGCAGACGCGGGTCGCTGACCTGGGCAATCAAGTCGTGGATGGCAGACAAAATATCTCCTCGCTGAATGTGTGCCACGGTGGGCCACAAGCTTCATGTCAATCAGCACTTCAATCGACGGGGCGGGCAACTCACTGCCGTGTCTGCTTGAGGTGCGTCCGGTGACGATCATCCATCGGCCTGCGGAATCTCGGTCGCGCCCATCCAGTAGCAGAGCAAGGGCGCGGGTATGCGCATGATCTGCGTAGCGGTGGGCTCGGCGCCAGGCGCCGGCGCTGGCAAACCCTGCATCAGCCCGAAATCGGCCAGCGACTTGGTGACGACGTAGCCGCGCGCGATGTGCTTGGCCCGGCACAGCTCGATCAGTCCCTTCAGTTCGCGGGCGCCGGTGTGCTGGGCGCGATACTTCACCTCGAAGGGGACCAGCTCGCCGTCTGCTTCGGCCACCAGGTCCACCTCGTGGTCGCGCTTGCCGCGCCAGTACGAGAAGCGCACGTTCTGCCCGTAGTAGCGCGCGAACAGGTGCTTGAACACCGCGGTTTCGGTGGCCACGCCCAGGGCAGCAGCATCTTCCAGGATGGCCTTGCCCTTGAGCATCACGGCCGGAGCGATGGCCGCATCAGCCAGGTAGATCTTGAAGCGGGCGCGCAGCACGTCCTTTCCGTAGCCGTAAGGCGGCAGGCGGTAGATCAGGTGCGTGGCCTCCAGCAGTTCGATGAAACTCTGCGCCGTGGGGCGCTTGACCTCCAGGTTGGCACACAGGTCCACCATGTCCAGCAGCCCGCCGTCGTGCATGCACAGGTACAGGAAGGCGTGCTCCAGGTCCAGCACGCGGCGCACGCCAAACAGCGCCGTCATGTCGCGCTTGAGCACCTTGTCGATGATGTCCTCGCGCAGCAGGCGCTGCGCCTGGGTGATGCTGTCCACCTGCGCGGTCTGCGGGAAGCCGCCGCGCACCAGGTACTCGTGAAAGTGCCCGACGTAGGCGCTGGCAGCCTCAGTGGTGCGATAGAAGTCGGCCGGGGCCCAGTCGAACAAGTCCCGCAGGCTGCGCAGCTTGGACAGCTCCGGAAGCGAGACGTGCTTGATCTGCAGGTACTCGTAGAACGACAGTGTCGTCAGCCGGATGGTGTGCCAGCGGCCCACGCCGGACTCCTGGCCGGCTTCGACCAGCGGCATGGCCGAGCCGGTGAAGGCGATGCGCCGGTCCTTGCGGAAATCGACCTGGTGCTTGACCCAGGTGCCCAGTTCCTGCCCGTTCTGGCGGATGAACTGGGCCTCGTCCAGATACAGGTACTCCAGCCCGTCTGCCTTGGGCTCGCGCTCCCGCCAGGCGTCGATCACGGCGTCGATGCCGGCGAGTTTGAGGATGGGGTGATCGAAGGTGGCGTACAGGATGTTGGCCGCGGGCACGCCGGCGCGTAGCAGCGTGGCGACCGACTGCAGCATCAGCGTGGTCTTGCCGATCTGCCGGGCGCCGGAGAGCAGCACCGCCCGCGGTGCCGGCGGCGCCGTCATCCATGCATGCAGCTCGCGGAAGGCTGCCCGCCGCCACTTCGGCAGGTCGGCAATGGCCTCGCTTCGCCACCAGGGATTGAACTGGGCGAGGACGGCAACGAGCTCTTCTCTGGAGACTCTCATGCTATCGATTCTACCTGAACGCGAACTTTAGTTTAAACACACATTAACTAAACTCGCCTCGCAACGCGACTTCTCCGATCCAGGGACGCTTGGCTTCTGTCCATGACAGCGAGTGAATCACCACGCCGATCCGTACAGTTCTTCTCCCGTCACCACATCCTGCCGAGAGTGCCCCCCCCCCCGTGACACCCTGCAGGCCATACGGAGAACGGAGGCGGGTCTGGGCCGGAAAAACGCCACTCGTGGCGCAGTGATCTCGGAAAAGAAAAGGGCTCGGAGGTTATCCGAGCCCTTGCAGATGGTGGACCGAAGGAGGATCGAACTCCCGACCTCCGCATTGCGAACGCGGCGCTCTCCCAGCTGAGCTATCGGCCCTGAGAAGCCCTCAACTATAGCCAATCAGGAATCGGCGTGCAAATCCACTGACGGCCGGTCAGAGCCCCAGTGTCTTCGGCAGCCAGAGCGTGATGATCGGGAACGCGATCAGCACCCCGAGACGCACGATGTCGGCGGCCAGGAAGGGCATCACCCCCTTCCAGATCTGGCTGGTGGGCACGTCGGGCAGCACGCTGCGCAACACGAACACGTTCATGCCTACCGGCGGGCTGATCATGCCGATCTCCACCACGCAGACGATGAGCACGCCGAACCAGATCGGGTCGAAGCCCAGGTGCGTGACCAGCGGAAAGAAGATCGGCACGGTCAGCAGGATCATCGACAGCTCCTCCATCGCCGTGCCCAGCAGCACGTAGACGAAGCAGATCGCGACGATCACGGCGATCGGGTGGATCTGGAACTGCTCGACGAAGTCCTTCAGGTCGTTCGGCATCGTCGTGAAGTTCGCGAAGCTCGCGAACACCGACGCGCCGATCAGGATGGTGAACAGCATCGCGGTGGTCCGCGCCGAGGACACCAGGATCTCGACCAGCACGGGCCAGGTCAGCGTGCCCCGCACCAGCGCGAACAGGAAGCCGCCCATCGCGCCGATCCCGGCGGCCTCGGTCGGCGTGAACCAGCCGCCGTACATGCCGCCCATCACGATGCCGAACAGCACGACGACGCCCCAGATCGCCTTGA
>JAIYAG010000108.1 GCA_027489195.1 Burkholderiales bacterium
CAGCGCGACCCGCTCGCCGTCCTGTTCGAGGCCGGCCACGCGGTGCTCCCAGCGCCGGTCCACCCGGCCGGTCTGCAGGCACGCCTCGACCAGGTACTCCTCGAGGTAGTACTGCTGCAGGTTGATCATCGCCGGCATGCGGTGACCGGCCTCGGGCAGCAGGTCGAAGCCGTAGACCAGGTCGCGGTCGCGGAAGACCTTGCCGAGCTGCCACTGCACGCCCTTGTCGACCATGCGTCCGGCCACGCCGAGCCGGTCCCAGACCTCGAGGGTGCGCTTGGCATAGCACAGCGCACGCGAGCCGACGCTGACCGTGTCGTTGTCGTCGAGCACCACCACCGGCACGCCGCGGCGCGCGAGATCGAGCGCTGCGCTCAGGCCCACGGGGCCGGCGCCGATCACCACCACGGGCGGCTGCTCGACACCGCCGTCGGGCCGCGCCGGCGTGGGCCGGTACTCGAACTTCGGGAAGGTGTAGGTCTTGAGCATGGCGTCTCGCCTCAGGCCGCAGTGCCGCCCGCGAGCTCGGTCTCGTGGAGCCAGGCTGCGTGCTTGGGCGCACGCTTGGTCCTCGACCACTCCTCGAGCATCGCCCACTTCACCTCGTCGAGCTGCTTCATCTGCGCCGGCGTCGCGGTGTCCGCCGCGAGCTCGAGGCGGTGGCCGTTCGGGTCGAAGAAGTAGATCGACTTGAAGATCGCATGGTCGGTCGGGCCGATCACCTCGATGCCGGCGGCCTCGAGCCGCGCCTTGGAGGCGACCAGGTCGTCGACGCTGCCGACCTTGAAGGCGATGTGCTGCACCCAGTCGGGCGTGTTGGCGTCGCGGCCCATGGGCAGGGCGTTCGGCAGCTCGAAGAAGGCGAGCACGTTGCCGTTGCCCGCGTCCAGGAACAGGTGCATGTACGGGTCCGGTGCCTTGGTCGAGGGCACCTGGTCCTCGGCGATCGCGAGCACGAAGTCCATGCCGAGGTGCTCCCGGTAGAACGTCACGGTCTCCTTGGCGTCGCGGCAGCGGTAGGCGACGTGGTGGATGCGCTGGATCTGCATGAGGGACTCCGTACGGTGTCGGGGGAGGGCGGCTCGAGGGGGGGCGGGGCGGTCAGGGCAGCGGCGGTGCCGCGACGATCGTGCCGGCGCAGCGGCCGAAGCCGATGCGGCGCGCGCCGGCGCGCTCGCAGTGCGCGCGCAGCGTCAGCGTGTCGCCGTCGGCGAGGAAGGTGCGCGTCTCGCCGTCGGGCAGCGTGATCGGTCGCTTGCCGCCGTCGGAGAGCTCGAGCAGCGAGCCGGCCTGCGAGGGTTCGCGGCCCGACAGCGTGCCCGAGCCGAGCAGGTCGCCGGGCTGCAGGTTGCAGCCGCCCGAGGCGTGGTGGGCGACGAGCTGCGCCGCGGTCCAGTAGGCCGCGTCGCGGGCGTTGCCCGAGGACAGGCGCACCCCCGGCGAGCCCGCCGCGCGCATCGCCGCGGTCTGCAGCCAGGCCTCGAGCTGGATGTCCAGCGCACCCGCGGCGCGGTTCGCCGGCGAGTCGAGGTAGGGCAGCGGCGCGGGGTCGCCTGCGGGCCGCAGGAAGGGCGCGCGAAAGGGCGCCAGCGCCTCCATCGTCACCACCCAGGGCGAGATGGTGCTGGCGAAGTTCTTCGCGAGGAAGGGGCCGAGCGGCTGGTATTCCCAGGGCTGGATGTCGCGTGCCGACCAGTCGTTGAAGAGGGTCACGCCGAACAGGTGGTCCTCGGCCTCGGCCATCGGGATCGGTTCGCCGAGCGGGTTGCCGGTACCGATCAGGAAGCCGAGCTCGAGCTCGTAGTCGAGCCGCCGGCTCGGGCCGAAGGCGGGGGTCTCGGCGTCGGGAGCCTTGGTCTGGCCGTTCGGGCGGCGCACCGGATGGCCGCTGGCCACGATCGACGAGGCGCGTCCGTGGTAGCCGATCGGCACCCAGCGGTAGTTGGGCAGCAGCGGGTTGTCGGGCCGGAACAGCTTGCCGACCGCGGTCGCGTGGTGGATGCCGGTGTAGAAGTCGGTGTAGTCGCCGATCGCGCAAGGCACGGTCAGCACGACGTCGGCCTGCGCGACCAGAGCGCCCGCGAGCGCGTCGCGCCGCGCGCTCGAGACCTCGAGCGCCTCGGAGAGCGCCGCCCGCAGCCGGCGCCGGGCCGGCGCACCGAGGGCCATGAAGGTGTTCAGGTCGCCTGCGGCCAGCGGGCCGAGCAGCGCGGCGACCTCGGCATCCCAGCCGCCGGCCGCCCGCGCCGCGGCGAGGTCGAGCACCCGATCGCCGATCGCCACGCCGATCCGCCATGGCTCGTCCGAGCCCGCGCGCCGGAAGCGCCCGAAGGGCAGGTTCTGGATCGGGAAGTCGGTCGCCGGTTCGTTCGCCGAGTCGACCCAGCTTCGGCGGGCGGGGTCGTGGGTGCTGTCGAGGGTCGTCATGATCGAGGGCGTCTCCGTGTCTCCGAGCGGCATTGTCGCGTCAGTCGCGGGGGATGTCGTGGGCCGCGCCGCTGCGGGCGGTGCCCGGGTCGGTGAACGCCCCTGATTTGTCCTGTGCGAATCGATTCGCTATTTGCGCCGAGCGTACGGCCACCGGGCCCGCTTGGCAAATGAATTTGCAGTGGGCAAACTCCGCGCGGGGCGGATCGGAACGGATCGACAGCGAGGGCGGTGCGGATGCGACGCGAAGCACAGGACGGCGAAGCCCGGGCGCAGCGGGCGGTGCAGTCGGTCGAGGTCGGCGGGCGTCTGCTGCTCGCCCTGGCGGGGCGCCGCGCGCCGATGTCGCTGAAGGACCTGGCCGCTGCCGCCGGGCTGCCCCCCGCGCGGGCCCACCCGTATCTGGTGAGCTACGGCCGGCTGGGCCTGGTCGAGCAGGACCCGGCGAGCGGCCTGTACGCGCTCGGTCCGGCCGCGCTGCAGCTCGGCCTGGCGGCGCTCTCGCAGCTCGATCCGCTGAAGGCCGCGGCCCCGGTGGCCGAGGCGCTTGCGCGCTCCAGCGGCCATGCCGTCGCGCTCGCGGTGTGGGGCAACTTCGGCCCGACCGTCGTGCGGATGATCGACGCGGTGCAGCCGCTGCACGTGTCGATGCGGGCCGGCACCGTGATGTCGCTGCTCGGCACGGCCACCGGCCGCGCGTTCGCCGCGGTGCTGCCGCTCGAGACGCTCAGGCGCTCTCTGGCACGCCCGCTCGGCGAGGAGGACCGGCCGGCACGCCCGCTGCTCGCGCGCAACGACGCGACGCTGCGCGAGATCGTCGCCGACTACCGGGCCCACGGCGTGGCGCGCGCCGCGGGCCGCCCGATGCCGGGCGTCAACGCGTTCAGCGCGGTCGCCTTCGACCACGAGGGCCAGGCGGCGATCGTCGTGACCGCGCTCGGGCACCAGGACAGCTTCCCGGCCGACTGGGATTCGGCGATGGCGGGCGCCGTGCGCGAAGCCGCGCG
>JAIYAG010000494.1 GCA_027489195.1 Burkholderiales bacterium
CGAGCCGCGCGCCGAGCATCTGCCGCAGCCGCGCGGTGTCGAGCATCGTGCCGGTGCCGAGCACGCGCGCCGGCGGCAGGCCGCTCGCCTCGACCATCGCGCGCACCAGCACGTCCACCGGGTTGGTGACCATCACGATCGTGCCCGCGAAGCCGGCGAGCCGTGCGCCGATCTCGGAGACGATCCGCGCGTTGTCGCGCAGCAGCTCGAGCCGCGACTCGCCGGGGCGCCCGCCGCGCCCGGCCGCGACGACCACGGCCTGCGCGTCGCGCATCGCCTCGACCTCGGCCACCTGCACCGTGCAGCTCTGCCGGAACGCGGCGCCGTGCGCGAGGTCCATCGCCTCGCCCTCGGCGAGCGCGGCGTTCGCGTCGGCGAGCAGCAGCGTGTCGGCCACGCCGGCGTGCAGCGTGGAGATCGCCACGCTCGCGCCCACCCATCCCGTCCCGACGATGCCTACGACGATGCTCATGCGAGGACGCTCCTGGAAATCGCGCGGCGCCGCATCCGGCCGCCGCACGACCTTACCCGACTCAGCGGGCCTGCAGCAGCTCCGGCACGCGCAGCAGGATGAACTCGTTGTCGGCGGCCCGGTCGACGAAGCGTCCGATGCTGAACGGCAGGTTGTTGTCGTTGGCGACGATGATGTGCTCGGCGTCGACGACGGCCACGTTCTCGATGGTGAAGAACGGGAAGGTGAACAGGCCCGCGAGGTCACGCTTCGCCTCGCCCTTGAAGCGGGCACGGTTCTGCGGATCGCGGATCGCCATCAGGTCGACGTGACCGATGCGGCGCACGAAGCCCCGCGCGTCGGTGTCCTGCAGGTCGACCAGCACGATGCGCTTGAGCCGGGCGGGCGTGGCGAAGCAGCGGTTCTCGGCGCTCGGCTGGGTGCCGGCCGCGCAGGCCATCGACGGATCGCCCTCGCCGTCGTCGCGCTCGATGATCAGCGCCCGGCGGGCATCGATCATGTTGAAGTCGCCGATCGCGGTCGCGCCCTCGTCGAGGGCGAAGCGCAGCTCCCGGCCGGTCCAGGCGCGGCGTGCCGTCGAGAACTCGAAGATCCGCAGGAAGCGGCGGCCGTCGACGGCCTCGGGCTTGCCGCCCGCGTCGAACAGCGGCTTCTCCAGCAGCGCGTAGAGGTTCGCGCCGTCCGGCGACAGCGCCATGCCCTCGTAGCCGCCCGAGCGCTGCACCGCGTAGGGCACCGCGCGCGTGGGGTCGGCGCCGAGCTGCAGCGCCGGGTGGTCGGGGCTGCGCAGTTCCTGCCCGGCCGACAGCGTGGGGTACACGCCGGTCACCCGGCCCTGGCGGTCGACGTGGACGAGGTAGGGCCCGAACTCCTCGCCGATCCAGAAGCCGTCGGCCACCGGCTGGATGCTCTCGGGGTCGAAGTCGGCGCCGGTCAGGTAGCGCTCGCGGGTGTGCTCGTTCTCGATGCGGAAGGGCACGAGGCGGTTCGGGTCGCTCAGGAAGATGTGCTGGTGGACGGCGACGCCGCCGCCCTGCCAGTCGGGCGTGACGCGGCTGAGGAACAGCAGCGCGTCCGGGCTGTTGCGCTTCGTGCCGAAGCCGTTGTCGGTCAGCACCCAGTAGCTGCCGTCACCGGCGGGCTTGATGCCGGAGAAGCCCTGCAGCGGCTGTCCGACGAAGGGCAGCGCGATGCCGGTGCGCTGGGGCAGGGTGCCGATCGCGTCGGTGCGCAGGTTGCCGGTCGCGGTGAATCGACCCGAGACGGCGAAGCCCGGGGGGGCGTCGGCCGGCGGCACGATCATCCGGTAGGCCGGGATCAGCGCATGACCGGCGAGCGTGGCGGGGAACTCCCGCGGCTGGGCGGTCACGGGCGGGGCGAACGCGAGGGCGAGGGCGAGTGCGGCGACGAGGCGGGCGGGTCGGATCTTCATCGGGGGCTCCAGGACGGGGAAGGCGAGGTGCGGGGCATCGGGCGGTCGTCGGGCGGTCGTCGGGCCGGGCCTCGGGCGGTCTGCGCGCTGCGGCGCCCGAAGCCTAGGCGGGCCCCGTGACAGCCCGGTGACGCGCGCAACGGCGAAGCGGGCCGGGCGCCACCGTCCCGCTGCGGGACCCGACCGGGACGCGCCCGAGGCCGAATCGACCCGCGAGCGGGTCCGGGTCGAGCCGCGCGGTGGGCACACTGCATTGCATCGACGCCGCACACGACACGCCGCCGAGGCGCACCGGACACCGGTGCCGTCGTCTGCACCGGCCCGACCCGAACACCCACCCACTCCCAAGGACATCCCACCATGAACACCTTCACCAAGCTCCTCGCCCCCGCCGCCCTCGCCTTCGCCGTCTTCGGCGCGCAGGCCGGCGAGATCACCGCCGGCGACATCGGCGCGCAGCCGGTCACCGCGGGCCCGAGCGTCGCGGTCCGGATCAACACCCCGGTCGCCGCCAGCGGCGAAGTGTCCGTCGGCGACCTCGGCATGACGGCGCCGACCCCGTCGCAGGCGATTCCCCCGACGCGCAACGCGATGTCGCAGCCGGTCCGCAGCCTGTACGCGATCGGCGCCTGACGCCCAGCACCGGACGGCGATCCCGCCGTCCCGCGCCGCTGCGCATCTTGCCCGGGCCCCGCCTCCGACACGTCGTCGGCCGCGGGGCTCGGCGCATCCGGGGGCGGCCGCCTGCGGTTCTGCCACACTGCGGCCTCCCCGAAGAACGACCCCAGGAGACCCGCATGACCGCACGTACCGGCCTGCAGCTGCGCTCGCTCGTCAAGCCCGACGGCGAGCTCGAGATCACGCTCGTCGACCAGACCGTCCCCGCCCCCGGCCCCGACGAGGTCGTGGTGCGCGTCGAGGCGACGCCGCTCAACCCGTCCGACCTCGGCCTGCTGTTCGGCGCGGCCGACCTGTCGACGCTGAAGGTCGGCGGCACCGCCGCGCGCCCGGTCGTGACCGCCCGGGTCCCCGAGCGCGCGATGCCGTCGATGGGCGCGCGGGTGGGCCACGCGATGCCGGTGGGCAACGAGGGCGCGGGCACGGTCGTGGAGGCCGGGTCCTCGCCCGAGGCGCAGGCCCTCGCGGGCCGAGTCGTCGCGCTGATCGGCGGCGCGATGTACGCGCAGTACCGCGTGGTCAAGGCGCGCGACTGCCTGCTGCTGCCGGTGGGCACCGCGCCCGCGGCCGGCGCCTCGTGTTTCGTGAACCCGCTGACCTCGCTCGGCATGGTCGAGACCATGCGCCGCGAGGGCCACACCGCGCTCGTGCACACCGCCGCGGCCTCGAACCTCGGCCAGATGCTCAACCGCATCTGCCTGAAGGACGGCATCGGGCTGGTGAACGTCGTGCGCAAGCCCGAGCAGGCCGAGCTGCTGCGCGCGCAGGGCGCGAAGCACGTGGTCGACAGCAGTGCCGACACCTTCAAGGACGACCTGACCGAGGCGCTGGTCGCGACCGGCGCGACGATCGCGTTCGACGCCACCGGTGGCGGCCAGCTCGCCAGCCGGCTGCTGACCGGCATGGAGGCGGCGATCACGCGCACCGCCAAGGAGTACAGCCGCTACGGCTCGAACGTGCACAAGCAGGTCTACCTGTACGGCTCGCTCGACATGCGTCCGACCGAGATCGTGCGCAACTTCGGCTTCTCCTGGGGCATGGGCGGCTGGCTGCTGTTCCCCTTCCTGCAGAAGGTCGGGCCCGAGGTCGGCGCGCGCCTGCGCCAGCGCGTGGTCGACGAGCTGCACACCACCTTCGCGAGCCACTACTCGAAGGAGGTGTCGCTCGCCGAGGCGCTGTCGGCCGATGCGATCGCGGCGTACGGCGCGCGCGCGACCGGCACCAAGTACCTGATCGTGCCGAGCCGGGGCTGAAGCCGGGGCCGAGGCCGGGGCGGGGCGCGGGTCGCCCCGCCGATCCCGGTCAGGCCGCGGCCAGCCTGACCGGGATGCGCCGTGCGCCGAAGCGGCCCGCGGCCTTCGCGAAGCGGCCCGCCAGCGCGGTGCCGCAGTGCCGGCAGGCGCCGGCCTCGTCGAGCGCGTAGCGCAGGATCGTGTAGCGGTCGCGCTCGATCACCGGCGCCGCGCAGCCGGTGCAGCGCGTGACGCCGCCCTCGAGGTCGCGCACGTTGCCGGTGTAGACATGGCGCAGCCCGTTGGCGAGCGCGATGCCACGCGCGCGGGTCAGCGTCGCAGCGGGCGTGGCGGGCACCTCGCGCAGCTTCCAGTCGGGATGGAAGGCGCTGAAGTGCAGCGGCACCTCGGTGCCCAGCTCGGCGGCGATCCAGCGCGTCATCGCGTCGAGCTCGGCGTCCGAGTCGTTCAGGCCCGGGATCAGCAGGGTCGTGATCTCGAGCCAGCAGTCGGTCTCGTGACGCACGTACCGCAGCGTGTCGAGCACCGGCGCCAGGTGCGACCCGGTCTGGCGGACGTAGAAGTCCTCGGTGAACGCCTTGAGGTCGACGTTGGCCGCGTCCATCTTCGCGTAGAACGCGCGCCGCGGCGCCTCGTGCATGTAGCCGGCGGTCACCGCCACCGACCTCACGCCGAGCTCGCGGCACGCGTCGGCGACGTCCATCGCGTACTCGGCGAAGATCACCGGGTCGTTGTAGGTGAAGGCCACGCTCGCGCAGCCCGCGGCGCGCGCGACCTCGGCGATGCGCGCGGGGCTCGCCTGGTCGAGCAGGCGGTCGGTCTCGCGGCTCTTGGAGATGTCCCAGTTCTGGCAGAAGCGGCAGGCGAGGTTGCAGCCCGCGGTGCCGAACGACAGCACCGGAGAGCCGGGCAGGAAGTGCGCGAGCGGCTTCTTCTCGATCGGGTCGATGCAGAAGCCCGAACTGCGGCCGTATGTGGTGAGCACCATCGCGTCGCCCTGGCGCGCACGCACGAAGCACAGGCCGCGCTGGCCGTCGTGCAGGCGGCAGTCGCGCGGGCACAGGTCGCACTGCAGGCGGCCGTCGTCGAGCGCGTGCCACCAGCGCGCCGGAAACAGGTGGCCGGCCTCGATCGGCGTGTCGCTCATCGGCTCATCGTGTCGGTGGATCCTCGGCGAACTTCGCCACGCCGTAGCGCGACAGCCGCGTGCCCGGCGCCCAGCCCTCGCGCGGCAGGCCGGCCTTCTCGCGCAGTGCCGCGAAGAACGCCTGCGGCTCGGGCAGCTGCGACCAGACCTGGGGCAGGAAGGTCGCGCTGCGCCCGCCGCACGCGAGGATCACGCCGTCGAGGCCGGGGCGGATCGTGCGCAGCGCCTGCGCCTCGTCGAGCTCGCCGAGCGCCTCGACCGGACCGAGCAGCGAGACCTCCACCGACAGGCCCTGCCATTCGGTCGCGGCGAGCGGCGGGAAGCGCGGATCCTCGAACGCGGCGCGGCAGGCGTTGCGCCGCACGTCGTCCTCGAGCGGATGCGTGCCCGCCGCAAGCCTGCCGATGCAGCCGCGCAGCCGGCCGCCGCGCTGCAGCGTCACGAAGGTCGCGCCCGGGCGGGCCAGTGCCGGATGCCAGGGCTCGGGCGCGCGTCCGGGCAGGCCGAGCGCGGCGGCGATCGCGTTGCGGGCGCGGGCGAGCAGCGCATGGCCGAGCAGCGTGTCCGCGGCGCCCTCGCGGGGCGGTGCGTGCCAGAAGCCGATCGCGCCGTAGCCGACGACGCGTGCCGGATCGCCGCCGGGCGTATCGGCCGAGCTGCGCAGGTCGAGCAGCCGCGGCTCGAGGCCGTGCGCGCGCGCCGCGCGCAGCGCGCCGCCGAGCCCGCTCGCGCCGCAGGCGGCGTGCGGGCCGAGGGTGTCGTCGAAGCGCAGGATCCGCGCGACGGTGGTCGCATCGACCGCGCGGGCGCGCTCGAGCGGCAGGAAGTGCGACAGGTCCGTGCTCGCCACCAGCAGCGTCTCGTCGCCGCCCCAGAGCCGCTCGACGACCTGGTGCACCACGGCCGTGTCGACGTCGCCCACCACCAGCGGCAGCAGCGCGACCGGCCCGAGCACCGCCTGCAGGAACGGCAGCTGGACCTCGATCGCATGCTCGCGCGCATGGGCGTCGTCGTCGATCGTCACCTGCGGCACCGCGGCCACGAGCGCGTCGATGCCGGCGCGATCGATCGGCACGGCGCCCAGCGGCGTGTCGAACGCGTCGGTGCCGGGCGCCGCCATCGTGCGCAGCGCGACGCGGTGCGCGGGCGAGAGCATCACGACCCGGGTGATGCGCCCGCGCCAGGGCGCGAGCAGCGCCCAGCCGCGGGCCGCGCACGCGCCCGACCACCGGTGGCCCGCATGCGGCAGCACCATCAGCTTCGGCGGGCGTGGTTCGGCTGCGGCCGGGCCGTCCGTGCGGGCCGGCGCGGCGGCGAGCAGACGCGCCACGTCCGCCCGCAGCGCGGCGGGGTCGGCCGGGTAGAAGCTGCCCGCGACGGCCGTCGGACGGTGCCGGGACGGGGCGTCGCCGGGCGGGCGCACGACGGTCAGGAGTTCGGGCATGGGCGGGTCCGGTCGCGCGCGGGGGCGCGCCTCGCGACCCATGTTGAGCGGCCGGGGGCCCGCGTCAAGGTCACGGGTGCAGCACGCGTCCGGGTCCGACGGGCGGTGGCGCGGGCGTCGCGTCGGCGCCGGCTCGGCGGTGCCGCTGCCCCTGCGCATCGGAGGGGGGCGCCGGCCGACGCATGGGGTGGACCGGCCGCGCGGCGGTCGCCCGCGACCGCTGGCGGGCGGCGCGCTGGCTCGCGGACCGGCGAGCACCGAAGCTCGGACACCGTTTCGCCACAGACCGGGATTCCCCCTCGTGTACCGCGTCGCCCCTGCCGAGCTCGAGACCCCCAGGAGTTGCCACCAGATCCTGGGCGTGAGCCGCGGCGCGTCCGAGGACGACCTCAGGCGCGCATTCCTGCAGACCGCGTTCGCCTGCCATCCGGGGAACCCCCTCGTGCAGGGCGACCTGGCCACGGCGCGCAAGCGTCTGCGCGAGACCGCGGGCGCCTGGGCCGTGCTGGCCGGGCGACCCATCATCGGCGGCGGCGGCGAGGCCGACCAGCTGGCGATGCGCACGTTCGACGAGGCGCTCGCCGTCCATGCGCTCGAGCTCGCCCGCACCGGGCTCGACGCGGATGCGATCCTCGATGCGCTGTCCGGCGCGGGCTGCCCCCCGACGGTGGGCTGGCCCGTGGCCCAAGCGGCCGCCGCGCAGGCCGCGCTGCTGCCGCGCCTGCGGCCGGCCGCGCGCGAGGCCGTGCCGTCCCAGGGTGCGGCGCCGTCACGGGCGGCCGCGACCCGCCCCGACGCTGCGGCGGGCCAGCGGCCGTCCGCGCGGGCGTCCGCGTCCCGGTCCGCGCCGTCGCGGGCGGCCCCGCCTGCCGGCAGGCACCGGGCCGCGGTCGCGCACGGCGCCGTCGGCCCGACCGATGCCGTGCCGGTGGCCGACGGCCCGCTCGGCCTGGCGACGCGCCTGTCGAACGCGTCGCGGGTGCTGCGTGGCCTGCCGATCGAGCGGGCCGATCCGCATGCGGCCGACCTGCAGGCCGGGGCCGAGCCGGACTACGACGACGAGATGCCGCCCCCGCCCGATGCGAGCCTCGCGCAGCGCGTGGCGGCGACCGTGGTCGACGTCCTGCTGGTGTTCGTCGTGTGCGCCGCGCCGGTCATGATGCTCGGCCGCGGCCTCGACGCGTCGCCGATGGTGGTCGAGCGCATCACGCTGGCCGCGATGCTGATCGGCGGCGCGCTCTACTCGGTCTGCGGCGAGCTCGGCTGGGGCGGCTCCCCGGGCAAGCGCCTGCTCGGGCTGCGGGTGGAGACGCTGCGCGGGCGGGTACCGGACAGGCAGACCGTGCTGCTGCGCCACGGGCTGCGCACGATGTCCTGGTGCCTGTTCGGCCTGGGCTTCCTGATCGCCCCCTTCAACGAGCGCCGGCAGGCGCTGCACGACCTGCTGACCGAGACCCGCGTGCTCGCCGTCACCCCGCCGCGGCCCGAGCTCGTGCAGGCGCTCTGCGTGGCGCCGGCCGCGCTGGCGGCGCTGGTCTACGTGCTGACCTACCTGGACTTCTGAGGGGCGCCTGCCTGCCGCGCCTCGGGCAGGAACCGCACGCCGGCCCGCGCCAGGCCGCCGCCGACGCCCACCGGCGTGCCGTCGGCCCGCCAGCAGGCGGCGCCTTCGAGCGTGCCGTCGGTCCCGATCGCCACCGCACACATCCCGCCGCCCACGTTCGGCACCCGCAGCACGTCGTGCCCGCGTGCGCCGAGCGCATCGGCCACCGCATCGGGGAAGCCCGGCTCAAGCTCGAGCTGGAAGCCCTGCGTCCAGAGCCGCGGCGCCTCGACCGCCTCCTGCAGCGACATGCCGTGGTCGATCAGGTTGACCAGCGCCTGCATCGCCGACGGGAAGATCCTCAGCCCGCCGGGCAGCCCGAGCGCCCAGCGCGGCGCGCCGTCGCGCAGCACGATCAGCGGCGCCATCGACGAGGTCACGCGCTTGCCCGGCGCGAGCGAGTTGGCGCGCCCCGGATGCGGGTCGAACACGTACAGGTAGTTGTTCGGGATCAGCCCGGTGCCCGGCACCATGTAGCGCGCGCCGAACAGCGAGTTGATCGTCTGCGTGGCGCTCACGACCCAGCCGTCGCGGTCGGCCACCGTCAGGTGCGTCGTGTGCGCGCCGTCCTCGGGCGACACGCCGGCCGCCTGCACGCGGGCCCGCAGCGGGTCGACGTCGGCCCGCCGCAGCGCTGCGTACTCGCGCGACAGCAGCTTGGCGATCGGCACCGGCACGTGCTCCGGGTCGGCCGTGGCGGCGGCCCGATCGGCGAAGGCGATCTTCAGCGCCTCGGCCAGCAGGTGCGAGGCGTCCGCGCTGCCGAAGCCGGCCGCCCTCAGGTCGAAGCCTTCGAGCAGGTTGAGCATCTGGCCCACGTGCAGCGGCCCGCTGCACGGCGGCGGCGGCCCCACGATCTCGAAGCCGCGGTAGCGCGAGCGCAGCGGCTCGAGCGCGCTGGTGCGGTAGCGCGCGAGGTCTGCCTTCGACAGGAAGGCGTCGTGGCGCGCCATGTCGGCGACCAGCGCCTCGCCGATCGCACCCGAGTAGAGCGCCGCCGGGCCGTCGCGCACCACCTGGCGCAGCGTGTCGGCGAGCGCGCCGTTGACCACCCGCGTGCCGGCCCGCAGCGGCGTGCCGCCGGGCAGGAACACGCGGGCGATCGTGTCGTCGCGCAGCAGGTCGGCCGCGCAGTCGGCGACGCAGTCGGCGAGGTAGGGCGTGGCCGCGAACCCGCGCGCCGCATGGCGGATCGCGGGCTCGAGCACGTCGGCGAGCGGCAGCCGGCCGTGGCGCGCGAGCAGCTCGCACCAGGCCGCGAGGTTGCCGGGCACCGCGACCGCGGTCCGGCCCACCGCGTTGCGTCGGCCCACGGTGTCGAGCGCGCCGGGCGGCGCCGCGGGGTCGGGCTCGAAGCTCGCCGGGCCCACGCCGAGCGGGCAGCGGCCCTGGCCCTCGAGCACCTCGTGCGTGCCGTCGGGCCGGCGCAGGTGCGCGAAGCCGCCGCCCAGCGGGCCGACCATCATCGGCTCGACCACCGACAGCGCGAACAGCGCGGCCACCGCCGCGTCGACCGCATTGCCCCCGGCCGCGAGCATCTCGGCACCTGCCGCCGAGGCGAGCGGATGGTTGGTGACGACCATGCCGCGCGAGCCGCGCGCAGGGGCCTTCTCCAGGTCGAAGGGGGCGGCGGCGCGGGCGCGCCATGAGGTGTCGTGGGTGCTCGGGGTCATGGTCGGAGCCAGGGTCGAGGTTCGGGGCAGGGGGCGCGCTCGGGGCGGGTGTCGCGGCGTCAGCCGCCGATGCGGACCGGATCGAGCAGCCCGGCGAGCGTCGCGCAGACGCTGTGCGCGGTGATCGCGCTGCTGCGCGGGTTGGCCGCGCTCGGGCGGTTCTCGATCGTCATCCGGACCAGCGTGTCGTCCGCGTCGATCTCGATCTCGTGGACGTTGCGCGCGAGCGCCGGGTCGCTCCAGATCTCGACCTCGGTGCGGGCCCCGCCGATGCCGGCGAGGCTGAGCGTCGCGGCGACGTTCACGTTGCGCGGGAACGCGCGGCAGGCCTCGAGCGCGTTGCCGGCGAACACCCGCACCGGGCCGTCGCCCGCGGCGTCGAGCCCCGCGGGCGGCTTGCGCGTGCGCAGCCTGACCGAGCGGATACTGCCGATCGCGGCGGCGCGCAGCATGTCCAGCCCCGCGACCGCGCCCGACGGGACGATCAGCCGCGTGCCGGCACGGCGCGCCCGATCGAGCAGTTCGGGCGTCGCGAGCAGCGCGGCGACGCTGACGGTCACGACCGTCCCGCCGCCGTCGACCACGGCGTCGAGCAGCACGGCGGCCGCCTCGGGCGCGAGGCACTCCACCAGCACGTCGCAGGCGCCGGGCAGGGCGCCCAGCGTCACCGCACGCGCCTGCGGATGGCCGAGCGCGACGAGCCGCCGCGAGGTCTCGTGCAGGTCCCGACCGGCAGCGGCGGCCAGGTGCAGCCCCGGCGGCGCCCGCTCGGCCAGCCAGCGCGCCACCTCCGAGCCGATGCCGCCGAGTCCGGCGATCCCCACTGCGAGGGTGCGTGTGTCGGTCATCGTCATCGCCGCAGCGGGTCGGAGGTTCATCCGTTCGAGCATACCTGCGCGTCCGGAATGTGATCGCACCGGCGGCCGTTTCGCCGGTTGAGCGGCAGGCTAGACTGCATGCCCGCCTCGCCTGCACGTCGCACGGAGACCCCCATGAGCACCCGTACCTTCGCCCCCGGCGGCTACCGCTTCATCCCCGCCGTGTCGCAGTACTCCGGCGGCGTCGCCGCCGAGCCCGGCTTCCGGATCGAGCGCGCCCGCTTCTCGCGCGTCGTGCCGCTGGCCGAAGGCTTCGCCGCGATCGAGCGCCACCTCGCGTCGATCGGCCGTCCGGTGACGGCGTTCTGCGCGTGCGAGCTGCGTTCGCCGGCGCCCTTCACCGAAGAGGGCTTCCGGGCCTTCAACGCGATCTACATCGAGACCCTCAAGCGCTGGGGCCTGATGGACGGCGAGGTCAATCCGGTCGCCCGCAGCAACGTGTGCCCTGAGCTCGACCCGCCCGCCGAGCCCGGCTTCTTCGCGTTCTCCTACACCGTGGTCGATGCGCAGGCCGGGCCCTCGTGGGTCGTCGCCGGCAGCGGCGAGTCCGCCGAGGGCAAGGGCGACTACCGCGACAACATGGTGGCGCGCGGCGATACCTCGCCGGCCGGCCTGCTCGCCAAGGGGCGCTTCGTGCTCGACGAGATGCAGCGGCGGATGGCGGCGCTCGGCGCCGACTGGTCGAGCGCCACGGTCACGCAGGTCTACACCGTGCACGACTTCCATCCTTTCGTCGGCGACGAGCTGGTGAAGCGCGGCGCGATGCGGGGCGGCGTGACCTGGCACTTCAACCGGCCGCCGGTGCGCGAGCTCGAGTACGAGATGGACTGCCGCGGACTGCCGCTGGAGCGGGTGCTGAAGGTCTGAGCGGCGTGGCGTGCGTCGTGCGTCGTGCGACGTGCGACGTGCGACGTGCGACGTGCGACGTGCGACGTGCGACGTGCGACGTGCGACGGTCGGCGCGGCCCGTCGTCGCCCGGGGGCGGGCATCGCTGCGCTGACCCCGCGCCCTCGGGCCTGCGGCCCGAGGGTCCCCGCGAGGCGGGGGGCCGCGCCGGGCCGGCCAAAGAACTCGGCCGGCCTGCGGCCGACCTCAGACAGCTTTGGCCTATCGGTCGGCTGCGCCGACCGATACCCGTCGCGACCCCCCACCTCGCGGCGCGGCCTCACACTCCGCGATGCCCGCCCCCGGGCGACGACGGGCGAGAAGACGGTGGCATGAGAAGCCTCTCACCCCCAAAAAAAGTGGGAGTGGGTAACGAGC
>JAIYAG010000438.1 GCA_027489195.1 Burkholderiales bacterium
ACAAGAAGTGGGCTGACTTCGAAGGGCTGGTGAAGGCACTCGAGGTCCACTGGGCATCGGTGGCCAGCGCACACCCGCGTGTCGAAGAAGTTAAGGTCATCGGCATCGACCTGACCAAGCGCGCGGTCGCCCCGACTCCCGCGAAGAAGGGACCCGTTAAGGAGAAGGCTACGGCCGCCAAAGAAGCACCGGCCAAGATACAGGCCCGGGCTGTTGGAAAGGTCCCGGCCCGAAAGAGGGCACCGCCGATCAAGAAAGCATCAGCCGCTGCAAAAGTGCCAGCCACCAAGAAGGCACCGGCCAGAAAGCTCGCGACGAAGGCGTCCGTAAAAACGTAGGTTTGGCAATCAGAGGCGAGGCTGGGTAAAGCAGCAAATCGGCGGCATCACCAGCAAACGGGCGACAGAACTTAGTGCCACGGATCAACTGCCCGCCGCCCCCGCCCTCACTCCACCGTGACGCTCTTCGCCAGATTCCGCGGCTTGTCCACGTCCGTCCCCCGCGCCAGCGCCACGTGGTACGACAGCAGCTGCAGCGGCAGCACGTGCAGGATCGGCGACAGCGGCCCCGCGTGGTCCTGCAGGTTGATCACGTGCACGCCGTCGGAGGGCTCGATGCGGGTGTCGCGGTCGGCGAAGACGAAGAGCTCGCCGCCGCGGGCGCGCACTTCCATCAGGTTGCTCTTCAACTTCTCGATCAGCGCGTCGTTCGGCGCGACCACCACCACCGGCATCGAGGTGTCGACGAGCGCGAGCGGGCCGTGCTTGAGCTCGCCCGCGGCATAGGCCTCGGCGTGGATGTAGGTGATCTCCTTGAGCTTGAGCGCCCCTTCCATCGCGATCGGGAAGTGGATGCCGCGGCCGAGGAACAGCGCATGGTGACGCGGCGCGAAGTGCTGGGCCCAGGCCTTGACCTCGGGCTCGCAGGCGAGCACGTGGTTCAGCGCCGCGGGCAGGTGGCGCAGCGAGACGAGCAGCTCGCGCTCGCGCGCGGGCTCGAGGCGGCCGCGCATCTTGGCCAGCACCAGGGTCAGCACGAAGAGCGCGGCGAGCTGGGTGCTGAACGCCTTGGTCGAGGCGACGCCGATCTCGGGGCCGGCGCGCGTGAGGAAGCGCAGCCTGCTCTGGCGGATCAGCGCGGACTCGGGCACGTTGCAGATGGTCAGCGTGTCCGTCATGCCGAGCGACTTCGCATGCTGCAGCGCGGCCAGCGTGTCGGCGGTTTCGCCCGACTGCGAGATGGTCATCACCAGCGTGCCCTCGAGGGGCACGGAGTCTCGGTAGCGGTACTCGCTCGCGATCTCGACGGACACCGGCACCTTGGCGATCGACTCGATCCAGTACTTGGCGACCATGCCGGCGTGGTAGCTGGTGCCGCAGGCGAGGATCAGCAGCTGCTTCGTGCGGCCGAACACCTCGGCGGCGTCGGCACCGAAGAGGCCGGGCGAGATCGACGCGGCACCGGTGACCATCTCGAGCGTGTTGGCGATGGCGCCGGGCTGCTCGAAGATCTCCTTCTGCATGTAGTGCGAGTACATGCCCAGCTCGACGGCATCGGCCGAGAGCTGGCTCACGACGATGGGCCGCTCGACGGCCGCGCCGTCGGCGTCGACGATGCGGTAGCCGTCGGTGCGGATCTCGACGACGTCGCCTTCCTCGAGGTAGGTCACGTGCTTGGTGACCTGCAGCAGCGCGGAGGTGTCGGAGGCGAGGAAGTTCTCGCCGCGTCCGCTGCCTTCGTGGCCGACGCCGAGCAGCAGCGGCGAGCCGCGGCGCGAGCCGACGACGGTATGGGGCTCGGCGGTGCTGACCACCGCGATCGCGTACGCGCCGTGCAGGCGGCGCACCGCCTGCTGGACGGACTCGAACAGCCTGGCGCCGTCACGGACCAGCGAGTGCACCAGGTGCGCGATGACCTCGGTGTCGGTCTCGGACTGGAAGACGTAGCCGCGCTCGCGCAGCTCGGCACGCAGCGCCTCGTGGTTCTCGATGATGCCGTTGTGCACGACCGAGACCTGCATGCCTGCGCCGTCGGAGTAGTGCGGATGGGCGTTGGTCTCGGTGACGCCGCCGTGCGTGGCCCAGCGGGTGTGGGCGATGCCGGTGGGCGCGTCGGACTGCTGCTCGCGGGTGCGGGCCTCGAGGTCGGCGACGCGCCCGACCGCGCGCACGCGCGACATCGCGCCGTTGACGATCGCGATGCCGGCGGAGTCGTAGCCGCGGTACTCGAGCTTCTTCAGGCCCTCGATCAGGATCGGGACCACGTTGCGTTGGGCGACTGCGCCGACGATGCCGCACATGCGGATTACTCCTTGGGGGTCTTCGGGATCTTGACCGGGCGTTTCCACCCGGGGATCGAGGCCTGGCGTGCCCGCGAGACGGTCAGCTGGCCGGCGGGCGCGTCGCGCACGAGGGTGGTGCCGGCGCCGAGCGTCGCGCCGCGGCCGACGGTGACCGGCGCCACCAGCTGGGTGTCGCTGCCGATGAAGGCGTCGTCCTCGATCACGGTGACGTGCTTGTTGGCGCCGTCGTAGTTGCAGGTGATGGTGCCGGCGCCGATGTTGACCCGCTGGCCGACGATCGCGTCGCCGACGTAGGCGAGGTGGTTGGCCTTGGAATGGTCGCCGAGGCGGGTGTTCTTGATCTCGACGAAGTTGCCGACGTGCGTGTCGTCGCCGAGGTTCGCGCCGGGCCGCAGCCGCGCGAACGGGCCGATGCGCGCGTCGGCGCCGACGACGGCGCCGTCGACATGGCACATCGG
>JAIYAG010000013.1 GCA_027489195.1 Burkholderiales bacterium
GGAGGGCGTTCATACCTTGACCACCTCCTTCTCGCCGAGCAGCCCGTGCGGCCGCACCGCCAGCGCCACCATCAGCAGCGCGAACGCGATGCCCTGCTCGGCCGCGGTCGACACGTAGCCGCCGACCAGCTTCTCGACGACGCCGAGGAACACGCCGCCGAACAGCGCCCCCCAGGTGTTGCCGATGCCGCCGAGCACCGCGGCCACGAAGCCCAGGATCAGCAGGTTGAAGCCGAACGCGGCGTCGACCGTGCCGGTGATCTGCGCGACCAGCACGCCGGCCACGCCGGCGAGCACGCCGCTGCCGACGAAGGACAGCATCACCACCCGGCGCACCGGGATGCCCATCACCGACGCGAGGTCGGGGTCGAGGGCGACCGCCTGCAGCGCGCGGCCCCAGGCGGTGCGCTTGAGGAACAGCTCGAAGGCGATCACCAGCGCCAGCGCGATCACGAAGATCGCGAGGTACTGGGCCGACAGGCGCACGCCGCCGATGGACACGAAGTCGCGCGCGGAGAACAGGAACGAGGGGAAGGCGAGCGCCTGCGAGCCGAAGAACTTCGCGACGAAGCCCTGCAGGAAGATGCCGACGCCGAGCGTGGTCACGACCCAGCCCATGCTGCCGCCGACCTTGGCGATCGGGCGGATCGCGATCGACTCGGTCAGCGCCGCGACGACGCCCACCAGCACGATGCCGCCGAGCAGCCCGACGTAGAGGTTCGCACCGATGCCCGCGAGCAGCACGGCCGAGACGGCCGCGAGCATCATCAGCGAGCCCTGGCCGAAGTTGAGCGTTCGGGTGGTCAGGAACGTGAGGTTCAGCCCGAGCGCGATCAGCGCGTAGACCGAACCCACGCTGATGCCGCCCAGGATCAAGCTGGCCGCGAAGCCCATTCGTCTCCCCTGTCTGGAGGTGTCGCCGCGCGGGCGGGGCGGGCGGATGCCCGCCGCCGCCGCGCGGCGCGTCGTGCGAGCGCGCTTGCCGCGCTTACTGCGTGGCGGCCTTCAGCACGGCGTCGTTCTTGTCGCCCTTCACGTACTCGAACATGCCGAGGTTCTCGGGCTGCACCAGCAGACGCCGCATCGGCGTGAACGTGGCCGCGCCGTTGGACACCGGGAAGTTGCTGATGCGGTTCAGCGCCTCGGTGACCTTGGCCCGGTCGGTGCCGCCGGCCAGCCGGACGGCCTCGAGCAGCATCGTCGCGCAGTCGAAGCCCGCGCCCACCGTCAGCGAGAAGAAGACCTGCGGCGTGGCCGGGTCGTCGCCCCACCAGCGGTCGCGGCCGAACTTCGCCTGGTAGGCGTCGGCCAGCTCCTTGGCGACACCGGTCGGCGTCTTGCCCGGCTGGTAGGTCGAGATCATCGTGGCCCGCGTGCCCACGGCCAGCTCGCCCGCGCCCTCCTTGTACGGCAGCGAGATGCCGCCGCCGCTGGTGATCAGCGGCACGTCGAAGCCGGCACGCAGCATGTTGCGACGGATCACCGCCATGTCGGCACCCAGACCCACGACGACCAGCACGTCGGCGCCGGCCCGCTGCACGCGGCTGATCTGCGCGGTCATGTCCTGCGAGCGCTGGTTGTACGACTCGACCGCGACCGGCTTGGTCTTGCTCAGGCGCTCGATCTCGACGCCGAGCAGCTGCGAGCCCGACACGCCGTAGCCGGTGCTCTCGTGCATCACGCCGATCTTCTTGAAGCGCGAGGCCACGTAGGTGCCCAGGGCCTTGGCCTCGACGTCGTTCTGGATCGCGGTGGAGATGACGTTCTTGCGCGCGGGCTTGTCGGTGCCGTCCGGATAGACGATGGACGGGGTCTGGCCCTGCGGGTTGCAGTACGCCCGGCCGTCGACGGTGGCCATGTCGATCACGGCGAGCGTCGGACCGCTGCCGCCCGGCCCGATGACCACGTCGATCTCGGGTGCGTCCAGGATGCGGCGCATGTTCTGCACCGCGCGGTCGGGCACGAGCTGGTCGTCGAGCGAGATCGCGAGCTCGGCCTGGCGGCCGAGGATGCCGCCCTTGGCATTGACGCGCTCGAGCGCGATCAGGATGCCGCGGCGCACGCCCTCGCCGAACTCGTTGTACGGGCCGGTCAGGGCGCCGGTGTTGCCGATCTTGATGGTGCCGGTGCCCTGCGCGTCGGCCGAGGGCGCGGCCGCGGCCAGGGCCAGGGCGATCGACGCCGCCACCAGGGAAAGCTTGCCGTGTTTCATCGTGTCTCCTCCTTGCTGTCGTTGGAATCGGTCCGGGCGTGCCGGGGTCTTACAAGGCCAGTTCGAGAATCTCGCGGACCTGAGCAGGATCGGTGATCGGTCGCGGGTTCGCCTTGACCATCGGGCTCTGCATCGCGGCCGCCGCGATCCGATCGAAGTGCTCGCGGCCGACCTTCACCTCGCCGAGCGTGGTGGGCATGCCGAGATCGCGGATCAGCGCCTGCACCAGGTCGGGCGCGTCGCCGCCGGGCGCACCGAACGCGGTCGCGATCCGCGACAGCGGCTCGGCCACATGCTCGCGGTTCCAGCGCATCACGTTGGGCAGCATCACGCACGAGGTGTGGCCGTGCGCGACACCGGCCACGCCGCCGAGCTGGTGGCCGATGCCGTGGCTCGCGCCCCATTCCACGCGCCCGATGCCGATCGAGGCGAGCCACACGCCGAGCTGGCTCTGCAGCCGCATGTCGAGGTCGCCCGGCGCGTGCCGGTTGGCGCGCAGCGAGGCCGACAGCATCTTCAGCCCCTCGAGGCTGCCGGCGTCGACGAACGGATTCGGCGTGCGCGAGCAGATCGACTCGACCGCATGGTCGACCGCGCGGATGCCGGTCGACAGCCACAGCCACTCGGGCGTGTGCACGGTCACCGCGGGGTCGAGGATCACCGCCTGCGCGCAGATCGTCTTGCCGACGTACAGGTCCTTGACCTGGCGCACGCGGTCGGTGGAGCCGCCGATGTTGCTGAACTCGGCGGCCGACAGCGTGGTCGGCACGACGATCTGGCGGATCGGCGAGGGCTTGGACTTCGGGGTGTTCCAGCTGCCGTCGGCGTTGGTCGTCACCCGGTAGGCGGACAGCTGCGCCTCGGTCTCGATGCCCTCGGCGAGCACGATCTGCGCGACCTTCACCGTGTCGATCGGCGAGCCGCCGCCGATGGTCACGATCAGGTCCGGCGAGTCGGCGGCGATGGCGGCCGCGGTGCGCAGCACCGAGCCCTGCGGCGAGTGCTCCTCGGTCTCGTCGAAGAGGCCGACCGCACGCGCGCCGAGCCGCCTGCGGATCGCGGCGACCACGTCGGTCTGTCGATTGAGCGTCTTGCTCGCGACGATGAACAGGCGCTTCGCGCCGAGCTCGTCGGCGACGTCGGCGATCGCGTCGGCCGCGGGGCGGCCCCAGATCACCTGCTCCTGCTGGATGAAGGAATACTTGCCGGGCTTCATGCTGCCTGCTCCGTCTGTTGATGCGCCGCTGCGGACGCGTGCTTCATGCGGGCGTGCCGTTCAGTCGCGCGGCAGCGCGTGCTTGGTCACCTTGCCGGTCGCGTTGTGCGGCAGCTCGGGGACGAAGCGGATCGACTTCGGGATCTTGAAGCGCGCGAGGTGGCGCGCGCAGTGCTCGAGGATGTCGTCGGCGTCGATGCCCGAGCCGGCCTTGAGGACCACGAAGGCCCGGCCGACCTCGCCCCACTTCTCGTCGGCCACGCCGATGACCGCCACCTCGGCGATGCCGGGCATGCGGAAGATCGCGTCCTCGACCTCGGCCGGATAGACGTTCTCGCCGCCGGAGATGAACATGTCCTTCCAGCGGTCGACGATGTAGTAGAAGCCCTCGTCGTCGACGTACGCCGCGTCGCCGGTGCGCAGCCAGCCGTCGGCCAGCGAGGTGGCGTTGGCCTCGGGACGGTTCCAGTAGCCCGGGGTCACCGTCGGCCCCTTGATCAGCAGCTCGCCGACCTGCCCGGTCGGCACCTCGACGCCCGCCGGATCGACGATCTTCAGGTCCGCGTGCAGCACCTGCTGGCCGGACGAGCCGATCTTGTCGAGCGCGCGCTCCTTGCTCAGCAGCGTGCCGATGGTGCAGGTCTCGGTCATGCCCCAGCCCTGCTGGAACAGCACGCCCTTGTCGGCATACAGCTTGAGCAGCGACAGCGCGGACGCCGCCCCGCCGATGCCCACGCTCGTCAGGTGCTCGAAGCGCGCCTCGGCGAAGCCGGGCAGCTGGCTCATGAAGAGGAAGTTGGTCGGCACGCCGAAGACATGGGTGATGCCGCTGGCGGGCGTGCCGATCAGGTCGAGGCACCACTGCGGATCGAACTGGCGCATCACCGCGAGGCTCGCGCCGATGTGGAAGCACGGCATCGCGTACAGGCAGATGCCGCCGACATGGAACTGCGGCAGGTAGGTCAGGCCGCGCGACCGGCGCGTGAGCTCGGTCGTCATCGTTGCGTGGATCGCGTTGAAGAGCTGCGCGCGGTAGGTGATCTGCGCGCCCTTGGGGCGGCCGGTGGTGCCCGAGGTGTACATCAGGACCCAGACGTCGTCGAGGCCGGGCCGCTGCGGCGCGGCGAGCGTCAGGCCCGCGGCGATCGCACGCTCGTAGCCGCTGTCCTCGCCGTCGCGCTTGGAGACCCCATGCGGCAGCGCGCAGCGCCCGCGCAGCTCGGCCACCTGCGGCGCGAACTCCTCGCTGTAGACGAGCACCGTCGGCGTCGCGTCGTTCAGGATGAACTCGAGCTCGGGGACGGCGAGCCGCCAGTTGAGCGGCAGGTGGATCGCGCCGACCCGCTGGGCCGCGAACATCATCTCGTTCGCGTCGGTGGAGTTGTGGCAGAGCGTGGCGATGCGGTCACCGGGCCGCACGCCCGCTTCCTGCTGGAGCCAGGCCGCCCAGGCATCGATGCGCCGGTGCATCTCCAGGTACGTGAAGCGGCGCCCGGAGTGCAGGTCCTCCTGCGCGGGCGCCCCCGGCGTCACCATCGCGTGATGGGCGATCCAGTCGTACTGAGGCACGTCCACGTGTGTCGTCTCCCGATGTGCGCGGAGGGACGGCGCGACGCGGTCACGCGCGGGCGCGGGCCGGTCCGTGTCGCCTCCTGCGGCCGGATCTGCGCCGGCCATGTCTCACGAGAATGACACCCGAATGGGCGAGCCCGCAAGCGGACGATCGGCCGCGACGCGGCGTTCATGCCGGAAACCGCGGCAGGTGGGCGGGCGGTTGCAGTGATCGATACGAGCGCCTCGCGCGAGCCCGATCGCGGTGCACGAATCGGGGCCCGCGCGGCAAGGCGCCCGGAGCATTCGCGTCCGCGCGCCGGGGCGCGCCCCCGCGCTCAGGTGATGAGCAGCACCACCTGCTTGTCGAGCCCCTCGGCCGGCGGACGCTTGAAGCCGGTCTTGGCGAAGCGCAGCCAGCGCCCGAGCACGAAGGACAGCAGCAGGTTCGCGCGGGCGCCCGGGTCGTTTTCCGGCGGCAGGCGGCCCTGCTCGATCGCGTTGCGGAAGCACTGCTTGATCGACGCCTCGATCCGGTCGTGGAGCTGGTTGATGCGGCTCTGCAGCCGCGCGTCCTCGGTGACCAGCGCATCGCCGATCAGCACCCGCGTCATGCCCGGGTTGCGCTCGGCGAACCCGAGCAGCATCAGCACGATCGAGCGCAGCTGCTTCAGCGGGTCCGGCTCCTGGGCGACGATCTGGTTGATCAGCCCGAAGACGCTCTGCTCGATGAAGCCGATCAGGCCCTCGAACATCTGGGCCTTGCTCGCGAAGTGGCGGTAGAGCGCCGCCTCGGACACCTCGAGCCGGCCGGCCAGGGCCGCGGTGGTCACCCGGTCGCCGCCCGGCTCCTGCAGCATCTGCGCGAGCGTCTGGAGGATCTGCAGGCGTCGCTCGCCCGGCTTGGGGCGGACCCGGCCCCGGGGGGTCGGCTCGCCGACAGAGGGGTCGGAGGTGTCAGCGGGCTCGGGCGTGTCTGCGTCAATGTGCATGGGTGCGGCCTGCGAGCGGAGTACGCGCTAACTGTACAACCGATCGGACCTGCACGTCTATGCCACGCTGCCCGCGTCTCGGACGCTGCCAGGCGGGCCGTCCGCCCCAGGCGATGCCGCTGACCAGGACCGTGCGCACGCCGCAGTGGCGGGCCGCGCGCAGGTTCTCCACCGTGTCCTCGACCAGCACGCAGCGCGAGGCCGGCAGCCGCAGCCGGGCCAGCAGCTTGCCCAGCATCGGCCGCGAGGGCTTGGGATGGAGGACGCCGGCGCTGTGCATCTGCTCGATCGCGATCATGCCGTCGAGCAGCGGGCCGATGCCGAGCGCGGCGATCACCCCGCCCGCATAGGCTGCGGGCGCGTTGGTGACGACGATCTTTCGGCCCGGCAGCCGGCGCAGCAGGTGGGCGAGCCGGACGTCGCGCCGCACGAGGCGGTGCAGGTCCGGGAACGGGTGGGTCTCGCGCAGGAAGGCGTGCGGATCGACGCCGTGGTGGCGGACCATGCCGAGCAGGGTGGCGCCGTAGCGGCGCCAGTACTGCACCCGCAGCGCGCTCGCCGCGGCCTCGTCGAGGCCGACGGTGCGCATCACGTAGTCGGTCATCGCGCGGTTGATGCGCGGCATGATCGCCGGCAGCGCGTCGTGCAGCGTGTTGTCGAGGTCGAGCAGCCAGACCGTGCGGGCGCGGGGCGAGCCCGCGGGCGGGCGCTCGGCGCCGGGCGGGCGGCGCGCCGCCCGCACGAGCGCGAGGCTCACCGGCTGCGGATCATCGTCCCGACGCCCTGGTCGGTCATGATCTCGAGCAGCAGCGCATGGTCGACGCGGCCGTCGATGATGTGCACCGAATGCACGCCACCGCGCGCGGCATCGAGCGCCGA
This sequence comes from Burkholderiales bacterium, assembly GCA_027489195.1. Taxonomy (GTDB): domain Bacteria; phylum Pseudomonadota; class Gammaproteobacteria; order Burkholderiales; family Burkholderiaceae_E; genus UBA4615. The sequence goes on from JAIYAG010000013.1 coordinate 6,851, forward strand.
CGAGATCTTCGGCAGCATGCCGCCGGAGATCGTGCCGTCCTCGAACAGCTCGTCGATCTTCTTGGCGGTGAGCCCGGTCAGCAGGTTGCCGTTCTGGTCGAGCACGCCGACGGTGTTCGTCATCAGGATCAGCTTCTCGGCCCGCAGCACCTCGGCGATCTTGCCCGCGACCAGATCGGCGTTGATGTTGTAGGTCTCGCCGTTGCGGCCCGAGCCGATCGGCGCGATGACCGGGATGAATCCGGTGCCCGCCAGCGTGGTGATGATCGACGGGTCGATCGACTCGATCTCGCCGACCTGCCCGATGTCGATGCGCACGCCCGGGCTGTCCTTGCTCTCGAGCATCATCTTGCGGGCGCGCACGAGGCCGGCATCCTGGCCGGTCAGCCCGACCGCCTTGCCGCCGGCCACATTGATCAGGCCGACGATGTCCTGCTGCAC
>JAIYAG010000542.1 GCA_027489195.1 Burkholderiales bacterium
ACGAGGTCGTGCTGCGAGATCGTGCTCATGGGTGGGATTCCGGATCGTGGCGGGCCAGCGGCCCGGATTCTACCCCGGTCGGGTCTATCATCCGGCTCCGGAGCGCGCCCGGAACCGCTGGACGGTGGCGAGCGCGGGCCCGAAGCAGGCAGGGGGAGACGATGACGAAACCGTTCGAGGTGGTGCGCCTCGCCGGAGCGCTGGGCGCGGAGATCCACGGGCTGGACCTGTCGGGTCGGCTCGATGCCGACCAGGTGGCCGCGATCCGCGCCGCCTGGCTCGAGCACCAGGTGATCTGCGTGCGCGACCAGCGTCTGGACGATGCCGGCTTCATGGCCTTCGCCCGGGCGATCGGCGAGCCCGTCGAGTATCCGTTCGTCAAGGGCCTGCCGGGCTGGCCCGAGATCATCGAGGTCAAGAAGCTCGAGCACGAGCGCAGCAACTTCGGTGGCATCTGGCACACCGACACCTCCTACCTCGAGCAGCCCCCCTCGGCCACGATGCTGCTGGCGCGCGAGCTGCCCCCCTTCGGCGGCGACACCGAGTTCGCGAGCGGCTACGCGGCCTGGGCCTCGCTGTCCGAGGGCCTGCAGCGCACGCTGCGCCCGCTTCGGGCGGTGGCCAGCTCGGCGAAGGCGGACGTCACGAAGACCCGCGAGGACCGCATCCGCAGCGACGGCCGCGCCGAGGCACCGAAGGCCTTCGAGGCCGTCCATCCGGTGGCGCGCACCCATCCCGAGACCGGGCGCGTCTCGCTCTACGTCAACGTCGCGCACACCGTGCGCTTCGAGGGCTGGACCGAGACCGAGAGCGCGCCGCTGCTGGCGATGCTCTTCGAGCACCAGCGGCGCGCCGAGCACACCTGCCGCATCGCCTGGCGGCCGGGCTCGCTCACGCTCTGGGACAACCGCTGCGTGCTGCACAACCCGATCAACGACTACCACGGCTTCCGGCGCGTGATGCACCGGATCACCCTCGCCGGAGACACCCCCCGATGAACCGCGACCCGCTCGACCCCCGGTCCCGCGCCACACGCGCGCCGCGCCGGCGCACCCTGCACGGGCTCGCCGCGATGGGCGCGGGGCTGGTGCTGCCGGGCGCAGCCCGCGCCCAGCCCGCGCCGTTCCCCTCGCGCCCGGTGCGCATCGTGGTGCCGCAGGCGCCGGGCGGTGCCTCCGACGCGCTGGCCCGCGTGATGGCCGCGCGGCTCGGCGAGCGCTGGGGCCAGAACGTGGTGGTCGAGAACCGGGCGGGCGCGGGCGGCAACGTCGGCACCGAGGCGGTGGCCAAGTCGCCGGCCGACGGCCACGTGCTGCTGATGGGCTATGCCGGCACCAACTCGATCAACCCGGCGCTCTACGCGAAGCCGGGCTGGGAGCCGAAGGACCTGGTCGGCGTCGCGACCCTGGCGGCGGTGCCGTTCGCGCTGGTGGTGAATCCGCAGCTCGGCGTCACGAACGTCGAGCAGTTCGTCGCTGCGGCGCGCGCGAAGGCGGATGCGATCGGCTACGGATCGGCCGGCAACGGCTCGGTCAACCACCTGCTCGGCGTGATGTTCGGTGCCGCCGCCGGCGTCCAGATGCTGCACGTGCCCTACAAGGGCGCCGCACCCGCGATCACCGACCTGATCGGTGGCCAGGTGCAGGCGGTGTTCACCAGCCTGCCGAGCGTCGCGGGCTTCATCCAGCGCGGCCAGCTGCGTGCGCTGGCGGTGACCAGCCCGGCCCGCTCGCCGGCGTTCCCCGACCTGCCGACGCTGGCCGAGTCGGGCGTTCGCGGCATGGAGGTCAGCCCCTGGTTCGGGCTGCTGGCGCCGGCGGCCACCCCGGCGGCGACGGTCGCGCGGATCAACGCCGACGTCAACGCGCTGCTGGCCACCCAGGAGGTGAGGGAGCGGTTCGCGGCGAGCGGTGCCGACGTGCTGTCGAGCTCCCCGGAGCGCTTCGCCGGGCTCATGCGCGACGCCCTCGCCCGCTGGGCGAAGGTGGTGCGCCAGTCGGGGGCACAGGTCGACTGACCGTGCCCGGGACGTTCAATGCCCGGCCTTGGGTCTGGGCGGTCCGGTCATGATCCGGTCGATCGCCGCGATCGCCACGGCGGAAACCAGGAACACGACGTGGATCAGGGTCTGCCACAGCATGGTCTTCTCGTCGAGCGTGCTGGCCGAGATGAAGACCTTGAGCAGGTGGATCGACGAGATGCCGATGATCGCCGTCCCGAGCTTGACCTTCAGCACGTTCGCATTGACGTGGGACAGCCACTCGGGCTGGTCGGGGTGGTTCTCCAGCCGCAGCCGCGAGACGAAGGTCTCGTAGCCGCCGACGATCACCATGATCAGCAGGTTCGAGATCATCACGACGTCGATCAGCGACAGGACGATGATCATGATCACCGTCTCCTTGTTGCGCTCGTTGATGCCGAGCCGCTCGACAGTCTGGGTCAGCACCGACGGGTCCCAGAGGATGCCTACGAGGTGCCACAGCTCCTCGAGGAAGAGCACCACGTAGACGCCTTGTGCGACGATCAGGCCGAGGTACAGTGGCACCTGCAGCCAGCGGCTCGCGAAGATGACGGCACCGAGGACGCTGGTCTGCTTGCGAGCGATCTCGAGTTCGCGGTTCGGTTCCATGGGGATGTGCGAGGGGTCCGTTGGATGGGGGCCGGGCGCGCGACGCCGCGGACGAGGCGCCGATTCTATCGATATTGCGCTGCATCAATCCGGACGACTCCGACGCGACCCCGCCGGGCCTTCGAGCGCTGCCCGTAAGCGACCGGTAAGGGTCCGCCGATACCGTCCGGCCAGCGTTCCGAATGCCCTTCAACAGCCTCAATCATTCAGTTCCGTCTGGGAGAGTCGCCATGTCCGCCAAGATCGAATCCGTGCTCGTCGAGAACCGCGTGTTTCCGCCGCCGGAGTCCTTCGCGCAGCAAGCGACCATCTCGGGCATGGCGCAGTACCGCGCGCTGTGCGACGAGGCCGAGCGCGACCACGCCGGGTTCTGGGCCCGCCTCGCCCGCGAGCAGCTCCTCTGGAGCAAGCCGTTCACCCGTTCGCTCGACGACGCCGAAGCGCCGTTCTTCAAGTGGTTCGAGGACGGCGAGCTGAACGTCTCGTACAACTGCCTGGACCGCCACCTCGGCACGCCGGTCGAGCACAAGACCGCGATCATCTTCGAGGCCGATGACGGCTCGGTGACGAAGCTCACCTACAAGGACCTGCATGCGCGGGTCTGCCGCTTCGCCAACGGCCTGAAGGCGCTCGGCTACACGAAGGGCGAGCGGGCCATCGTCTACATGCCGATGTCGATCGAGGCGGTGGTCGCGATGCAGGCCTGCGCGCGGCTCGGCCTGACCCACTCGGTGGTGTTCGGCGGCTTCTCGGCGAAGTCGCTGCAGGAGCGCATCGTCGACGCCGGGGCCACGCTGGTGATCGCGGCCGACGGCCAGTTCCGGGGCGGCAAGGCGATGCCGCTGATGCCCGCGGTCGAGGAGGCCTTCTCGCTCGGCGGCTGCGAGGGCGTGCGCCACGTCGTCGTCTACAAGCGGACCGGGGGCGAGGTGGCCTTCAAGCCCCACTACCGCTGGATGCACGATGTCGAGGCCGGCCAGCCCGACACCTGCGAGCCGGTGCCGGTCGGCGCCGAGCACCCGCTGTTCATCCTCTACACGTCGGGCTCCACCGGCAAGCCCAAGGGCGTGCAGCACTCGTCGGGCGGCTACCTGCTGCACGCGATGCTGACGATGCGCTGGACCTTCGACATCAAGCCGTCCGATGTCTTCTGGTGCACCGCCGACGTGGGCTGGGTGACCGGCCACACCTACATCACCTACGGCCCGCTGGCGCTGGGCGGCACCGAGATCGTCTTCGAGGGCGTGCCCACGTATCCCGATGCCGGACGCTTCTGGCGGATGATCCAGGACCACAAGACGACCATCTTC
>JAIYAG010000435.1 GCA_027489195.1 Burkholderiales bacterium
GGCTGCGTCGCGGCGCGGGCCGAGTCGCTGCAGGACGTGACCGTGACCGCGACCCCGCTGGGCGACACGCCGCTGCAGTCTTCGCAGCCGGTGTCGGTGCTGCGCGGCGCGGAACTCGACCGGCGCCGGGGCGGCTCGCTCGGCGACACGCTGGACCGCCTGCCCGGCGTCACCTCCAGCGGCTTCGGCACCGCGGCCGGGCGGCCGGTGGTGCGCGGCTTCGCCGGCCCGCGCGTCGGCATCACCGAGAACGGCCTGGACACCCTGGACGCCTCGTCGCTGAGCCCCGACCACGCGGTCGTCATCGACCCGCTGGGCACGACCCAGGTGGAGGTGCTGCGCGGGCCGGCGACCCTGCTGTACGGCAGCGGCGCGATCGGCGGCCTGGTCAACGCGGTCACCGACCTGATCCCGACCACGCCGGTGCGCGGACTGCGCGGCGACGCGCTGTTCGCCGGCGACTCGGCCAGCCGGGAACGGCTGGGGGCGCTGCGCCTGCGCGGTGGCGTCGGCCCGGGCACGACCGCCTCCGGTGCCCCCGCCGGCGGCGGCAGCCTGAACTGGACCCTGGGCGCCTTCGGGCGCGATGCCGGCGACTACCGGATCCCGGGCACCGCCGTCCGCGGCGACCCGGCGAGCGCGTCCGGCCGGCTGCCCAACAGCGCGTCCGAGGGCTCGGGGCAGTCGGGCGGCGTGTCCTGGATCGACCGCTGGGGCGTGGCCGGCCTGTCGCACTCGGCACTCGACACCCGCTACGGCATCCCGGCCGAGGACGGCGTGTCCATCGACCTGCGCAACCGACGCACCGAAGGCCTGCTCGAGCTCGACGCGCCGCTCCCCGGACTCGACACGCTGCGGCTGCGCAGCGCCGACGTGCGCTACCGCCATGCGGAGATCGAGGGCGCCACCGGCGAGGTGGGCACGGCCTTCGAGAGCAAGGGGCGCGACACGCGGGTCGAGGGCATCCACCAGCCGCTGCTGGGCGTGCGGGGCGCCTTCGGCGTGCACCTGCGCACGCGCACGCTGACGGCGAGCGGCTCGGAGGCCTACCTGCCGTCGACCCGGGAGCGCGAGGACGCGGTGTTCTGGGTCGGGGAGCGCGCGTTCGGCGACGCCCGCCTGGAGGTGGGCATCCGCCAGGCACGCGCCAGCCGCACGCCGGACGGCGACACCGGCCTCACCGGCCGCAAGTTCACGCCCGGCTCGTGGTCGATCGGCGGGCTGCTGCCGGTGGCCGGCCCGATCGCACTGTCGGCGGCGCTCACCGGCGCGCAGCGGGCGCCGGCGACCGAGGAGCTGTTCGCCGACGGCGCGCATGCCGCGACCCGCACCTTCGAGGTCGGCGACGCCGCCCTCGGCACCGAGCGCTCGCGCGGCTTCGAGCTCGCGCTGCGCCAGACCGCCGGGCCTGTGCGCTGGAAGTTCGGCGGCTTCGAGCGGCGCTTCTCCAGCTACATCGCCGGTTTCGCCACCGACGAGAACGGCGACGGCGTGCCCGATCGTGTCGACGAGGGCGGCGGCATCGTCAACGCGCCCGCCGACCCGGGGGCGGGCGAGTTCTCCCGGCTGGCCTACCGGCAGGCACCGGCCCGTTTTCGCGGCCTGGAGGCCGAGATCGCCTGGCAGCCGGTCGCATCGCCCTGGTCGCTGCGCGGCTTCGGCGACACCGTGCGCGGTACCGTCGAGGGCCTGGGCGCCGCGCCGCGCACGCCGCCCGTACGCGTCGGCCTCACCGTCGACTACGCGGCGGGGCCGTGGTCGGGCTTCGTGTCGGTGCTGCGGGCCGCGCGGCAGGAGCGCGTCGGTACCTTCGAGACCGAGACCCCCGGCTACACGCGCGTCGACGCCGAGGTCTCGCACACCTGGTCGCTCGGCACGAATCGGGCGGCGACGCTCTTCGTGCAGGGTCGCAACCTGATGAACGAGGACATCCGGCTGTCGACCTCGTTCGTGAAGGACCTCGTGCCGATGCCGGGCCGCTCGGTCTACGCGGGCCTGCGCGTCAGGATGTGACCGAGCCCCGGGGCGCGCCGCTCAACGCAACGCGACCGGCTCGCCGTCGCTCAGGCGGTAGTAGACGCCCAGCGGGTCGTCGCGCAGCACCTCGAGGCGGCCGGCGATCACCACCGGATCGAAGGTGACGCGCACCGGGGTCTTCGTCTTCACCTCGACGATGCCCTCGGGACCGGCGGGCACGCAGAACGCACAGGTCTGCGAGGTGACCGTCAGCAGGAAGTGACTCTGCCGCTCGCCGGTCTGCAGCGGCAGCATGAAGCCGACGATCTTCACGTCCTGGCGATCGAGCTTGCGCACCGCCGCCGGGAACTCCGGCAGGAACTTGTCCTTCACCCGGACCGTCTTGACCTGCCCGAGCAGGTCCCAGGGGACGGTGCCCGGCACGACGGGCAGCGGCGGCGACACCAGCGGCTGCTCGCCCGCCGCACTGCCGAAGGCCGGGGGCGGATTGCCGCCCATGACGACACCCTTGCCCGCGGGTGCCGTGCCCGCCTGCGCGGCGCCGGCCTGCGCGGGCGAAGGCGCGGGCATCACCGGCTCGGCGCGGGCCGGGCCGGGCTGAGCGGCGGCGTCGGGCGGCGCCGCCATCCAGGCGCCGGCGAGCAGGGCCGCGGCGAGCCCGAGGCGCAGGGCGCCGCTGCAGGGCCTGCCCGATCGTGCGTGGTGTCGCTGCATGCCGGTGTCCTCCAAGGCGCCCTCAGCGCTCAATGACTGTGCTTCATCCCGCAGTATCGCCCGACGGCGATGCCTTCGCAGGCCCGGCGCAGGGCCTGTTGGCACTCGCCCTCGGTCCGTCCGGACTCGAGACAGCGCGCCGCCGCGTCGTGGGCGGCGGCGATCGCGCGGTGCTTGGCGATGTCGTCGCGACGGTGCGCGTCGACGGGCGCGGCTGCGGCGGGCGCGGGCGTGGCGGCGGCCGCGGGCGGCTTGGGCGCCTGGGCCGAGGCCGGCAGCACGAGGCAGGCGGCACCCAGCAGCGCGGCGACGCGCGCCGCACGAAGCAGGACCGATGAGGATCGGGACATGTCGGGACTCGTCGAAGTGGGTCGGGCGCAGCGTCGGCGTGCCGGAGGGCGGACCGGCGCGCGCTTCAGTCGTCGGCCAGTGCGCCGGCCAGCGGCGTGCGGGCCGCGAGCCACGCGGGCACCACCGCAGCGAGCCCGCCGAGCAGCAGCGCGCCCGCCGCGTACGCGAGCTCGATCGTATCGAAGTCCGCACCGGTCAGCGTCCATTCCCCGTGCCGAGCGAGGAGACGGCCGGCCGCCTCGAGCGCGCCGTGGCCGACCGCCATGCCGAGCACGATGCCGATCGCGGTCAGCGCCAGGCCCTCTCCCAGCAGGAGCGCGAACAGCCGCGCGGGCGAGGCACCCAGCAGCCTCATCAGCGCGAGCTCGCGCCGGCGGTCCGAGAGCGCCTGGAACAGCGCGACGAACACCGACAGCGCGGCGGTCGCGAGCAGCAGCACGCCGAAGGCACGCAGCCCGTCGATGCCCACGCCCGCCAGGCGGAACAGCCGCGCCGACTCGAAGGCGGGCGATGCGGCCTGCAGCCGGTCCGACGCGTTGATCGCTCGCGGCAGCGTCACCGCCGCCAGCGGCGACGCATAGCGCACCAGCGCGAGCGTGATCTCGCGCGCCTCCTCGAGGATGCGCCGCTCGTCCTCGTCGGCCGGCTCCCCTTCGTGCGCGAGCCAGACCGACTCGAGCGGCGTGAGCACCAGCCGATCGAGCACGCCGCCCGTGGGCGCGAGCACGCCGACGACGGTGAACGGGTCCTCGCCGTGCTCCGGCCCGCCGGGCGCCAGACCGTGGGAGCCGACGAAGCGCGCGCCCGGTGCCAGGCCGGTCTCGGCGGCCACGCGCGCACCGATCACCGCCTGCATCGGCGCGGCGAAGGCCTCGCCCTGCGCCAGCCTCGCGCCGTGCAGCTCGAGGAACGCAGGCTCGGTGCCGACGATGCGAAAGCCGCGGAAGCTGTCGCCGAGCGACAGCGGGATCGCCTGCGCAACGAGGCGGTTGGCACGCAGCTCGGCGAGCGCGGCGACGGGCACGTTGCCCGGCGGCACGTCGAGGTGATAGACGCCCGCCAGCACGAGCTGCAGCGGCGAGCCCTTGGCGCCGACCACCAGGTCGATGCCGGCGGCGTCGCGCACGAGCCGCTCCTCGGCCTGGTTCGTCACGAGCGTGACGATCGTCGTGGTCGCCACGCCGAGCGCGACCAGCAGCACGGTCAGCAGCGTCGTCAGCGGCCGCGCGCTCAGGTAGGCCCACAGCAGGCGCGCGGTGCTCATCGGGCGGGGGCTCCGGCAGGGCGTCCGGCGTCCGAGACGGCGCGTGCGGGCAGCGCGAGCAGCACCTCGAAGCGCTCGCGCACGCGGGCATCGTGGGTGGCGATCAGCAGCGTCGCGCCGGCCTCGCGCGCATGCTCCGACAGCACGTCGAGCGCCTGCGCGGCGTTCGCGTCGTCGAGGTTGGCGGTGGGTTCGTCGGCGAGGATGAGCGCGGGGCGGTTGACGAGCGCGCGCGCCAGCGCCACGCGCTGCTGTTGGCCGCGCGAGAGCTCGCGCGGGCGGCGCCGCTCGAGCCCCGCGAGGCCGAGCCGTGCGAGCAGCGCGAGCGCCGCGTCGCGCTCGGGCGGCAGGCCCGCGAAGTGGCGCGCGGCCAGCAGGTTGTCGAGCACGCCGAGCACGCCGA
>JAIYAG010000016.1 GCA_027489195.1 Burkholderiales bacterium
TCGACCTGCCCGACATCGACGGCGATGGGCGATTCGACCTGTTCGTTGCCGGCCACGAGTGGGAGGGCGGCGCGCCCATGGTGTTCCTGAACCCGGGCTCGAACGACTTCTCGTCGGCCGTGGGACGGACCCTGCCCGCCGTGCCGTCGGAAGGCGTGGTGCTGGACATCACGGTCACCGGCCCCGCCGATGCCCGCTCGGTGTGGCTGCTGCGGACATCGGGCGGCGACGGCAGCTTCTACCAGAGCGCGACCGTCCAGAAGATCGGCTGGCCGAGCCTGGCCTCGAGCGTGCCGCTGCAGCGGCGCGGCGTGCAGTGGCAGCCGTGGATGATCCCGACGACGCGCAACGGGCAACCGCTGCTGGTCAGCGACGACCTGAGCGCAGGCATCCTGTCGCTGCCCTACTGACGCCTCGGGCCGCGCCGCGCGCTCACGAGCGCGGCGCGAACTTCTCGCCTTCGGCCCGATAGCGCGCGGTGACCAGCGCGTTCTGCTCGGGCGACAGCGCGGCGCGGAACGCCGGGTAGATCGTCGTCTCCTCCTCCCGCGCGTGGCGCAGGAAGAGGGTGCGCAGGTTCTGCACGCGTATCGGCCAGGCAGGCTGGTCCTTGGGCAGCACGTCGAGCTCGGCGAGCAGCACCTTGATCTGCGCGTGGTCGGCGTACAGCTGCTGCGGCTCGGCCTTGAGGCCGGCCATCGCGAGCGCCGGATAGAGGACCGATTCCTCCTGCACCGCATGCAGCGTCACCAGGTCGGCGAGCGCGGTGCGCAGCCGCCCCCGCTGGGCCGGTTCGCCGGCCGAGAGCAGCTGCTCGAACGCGGCGTCGACCGCGCGGTGCGCGATTCGGACGGCGTCGAGCCAGTCGCCGCCGGCGGCCATCGCCCGGCGCGCGGGCAGGCCGGCCTCGGCCGGGGAGGCGCGCGGGACAGGCGCCTGGCAGGCCGCGAGGCCGGCACCGGCGAGGCTGGCGAGGGCCGCGACCTGCACACGCCGGCGCGAGGGCACGGCCACCACGCCGGACCCGGCCTCGTTCCCGGTCGGCGATGCGGTGCAGGCAGGGACCGAAGTCTGGGCGGCAACACGCTCGGCCATCGGGGCGCTCCTGGAGGATGGGGGATCGAGGATGCCACGCTGCAGCACGATACATGCCCCGGGGAGCACCAGCGCCGCGCGTGGCATCATCCTTGCTCGACCTTGGCCGCGTCCCCGCGCCGACCGGGCCTCCTCCGACCCCTGCACCGAACGATGGCAAAACTCTCCACCCATGTGCTCGACACCGCCCGCGGCCGCCCGGCGCCCGGCGTGTCGATCGAGCTGTCCGCCGCCGACGGCGAACGCTGGACGCCGCTCGTGCGCACGCTCACCAACGCCGACGGCCGCACCGACGCGCCGCTGCTGGCCGGCGACGCCGTCCGCCCGGGGCGCTACCGCCTGAGCTTCGCGGCCGGCGACTACTTCCGCGCCACCGGCGTCGAGCTGCCCGAGCCGCCCTTCGTCGACGTGGTGGTCATCGACTTCGGCATCGCCGAGGCCGGTGGCAACTACCACGTGCCACTGCTGGTCTCGCCCTGGGCGTGGTCGACCTACCGCGGCAGCTGAGCGCATGGAGCCCTATGTCCTCGAGTGGCTGAACCTCCTCGGCCGCTGGTTCCACCTGATCGCCGGCGTCGCCTGGATCGGCTCCTCGTTCTACTTCGTCTGGCTCGACGCGCACCTGCATGCGCCGCGCGACCGCGAGGAAGGCACGCGCCTCGACCTGGCCGGCGAGGTCTGGTCGGTGCACGGCGGCGGCTTCTACCGTGCGCAGAAGTTCCGGGTCGCGCCGCCCGAACTGCCCGAGCCGCTGCACTGGTTCAAGTGGGAGGCCTACAGCACCTGGATGTCCGGCATGTTCATGCTGGTGCTGATCTACTGGCTGGGCGCGGGCGTCTACCTGGTCGATCCGGCGGTCGCCGCGCTCGCCCCGGGCACCGCGGTCGCGATCGCGGCAGCCTTCCTGGTCGGCGGCTGGCTGGTCTACGACGCGCTGTGCCGCTCTCGCCTGGGCGACAACGAGCCGGTGCTCGCCGCGATCCTCTTCGTGCTGTGCTCGCTCGCGGCCTGGGGGCTGTGCCAGCTCTTCTCGGGCCGCGGCGCGTTCATCCACTTCGGCGCGATGCTCGGCACGATCATGGCCGCCAACGTGTTCTTCGTGATCATCCCGGGCCAGAAGGCGCTGGTGCGCGCCAAGCAGGAGGGCCGCGCCCCCGACCCGATCCACGGCCTGCGCGGCAAGCAGCGCAGCGTGCACAACACCTACTTCACGCTGCCGGTGCTGTTCACGATGATCAGCAACCACTATGCGGTGCTGACCCAGCACCGCTTCGCGTGGCTGGCGCTGGTGGGCATCGCACTGGCGGGCGCGACGATCCGCCTGTACCTCGTGCTGCGCCATCGCGGGCAGTCGAAGCCGCTGCTGCTCGCGGTCGGCATCGCGTCGCTCGCGGGCACCTTCGTGCTCGCGATGCCGCGCCCCGCGCCGACGCAGGCCGGCGCCGCGGTGCCCACGTTCGCCGAGGTGCGCGCGGTCGTCGAGCAGCGCTGTGCGGGCTGCCACGCGGCACAGCCCACGTACCCGGGCTTCGCGTCGCCGCCCAAGAACGTGGTGCTCGACTCGGCCGACGCGATCGTGCGCCAGGCGCAGACAATCCATCAGCAGACCGTGGTCACGAAGGCGATGCCGATCGGCAACCTGACGCAGATCACCGAGGCCGAACGGGCGGTGATCGACGGCTGGTATCGGGCGGGCGCGAAGCCCTAACGGGCACCGGGCGCCCGGCGTGCGCCACCGGGCGCCGAACGCCGGCGCACCGGAACGCCGCGGCGACAGCGCGCCCCCGCGCGCCGATAATCCGGCCTGCGTCGCACCGGAGACCGCCATGACCGATCCGCATCCCGCCGCTCGCGGCCGCCGCACCGTCCTGCGCGGCCTCGCCGCCGCCTCCCTCGTGCCGGCGCTGCCCGGGGCGGCCCGTGCCCAGGCCGCCTGGCCCGCCGGTCCGGTCCGCTTCATCGTCCCCTTCCCCGCCGGCAGCGGCACCGACCTCAACGCTCGGCTCGTCGGCGAGCGCCTGTCGGCGGCCCTCGGCGTGCCGGTGGTGGTCGACAACCGCCCCGGCGCCGACGGCTCGATCGCGGCCGAGGCGGCCGCGCGCAGCAAGCCCGACGGCCAGACGGTGTTCGTCACCTCCAACAGCACGCACGCCTCGAATCCGGCGCTGCGCCGCAAGCTGCCCTACGACCCGGTCAAGGACTTCGCGCCCGTCACGCTCCTGGGCACCGCACCGCTGCTGGTGCTGGTGCACCCGTCGCTGCCGATCCGAACGATTCCCGAGTTCATCGCGTATGCGAAGGCGAACCCCGGGAAGATGAACTTCTCCAGCGGCAGCGCCTCCTCGCGCGTCGCCGGCGAGATGTTCAAGGCCATGGCCGGCGTCGACATGACCAACGTCAGCTACAAGGGCAACCCGCAGGCCATCGCCGACCTCGCCGCCGGCCAGGTTCAGGCGATGTTCTGCGACGCCGGCACCGCGCTGCCGCAGGTGCAGGGCGGACGCGTGCGCGCGCTCGCGGTCACCAGCCTCGCACGCTCGCCCTCGGCCCCCGATCTGCCGACGGTGGCCGAGTCGGGCCTGCCCGGCTACGAGATGGTCGCCTGGTTCGCGGTGTTCCTGCCCGCGGGCACGCCCGAGCCGATCGTCACCGCGCTGAACCAGAAGATCGTCGACATCGTGCGCTCGCCCGAGTTCCGCGCGAAGACCGGCCCGGGCGCCGACTGGGCCCCGGGCACGCCGCAGCAGCTCGCCGCCTTCGTCGACGCCGAGATCGCGAAGTGGAAGCGCGTCGTCGCGCAGGCGAAGATCGAGGTGGAATGACCATGACCACGCAGATGCCGCTGCCACTCGCGGGCCTCACCGTCGTCGAGCTCGGCCAGGTGCTGGCCGGCCCGTTCGCCGGCGCGATCTTCGCCGACCTCGGCGCCGAGGTGATCAAGATCGAGCGGCCGGAGGTCGGCGACGACGCACGCCAGATGGGCCCGCCGTTCCGCGACGGCGACTCGCTCGCCTTCCAGGTGTTCAACCGCGGCAAGCAGTCGGTGGTCGTCGACCTGAAGACGCCGCAGGGACTGGCCGCGCTCGACGCCATCGTCGCGGGGGCCGACATCCTGGTGCACAACCTGCGCCCCGGCGTGCCCGAGTCGCTCGGTCTCGACGGCGCGACGCTGTGCGCCCGCCATCCGCGGCTGATCTACTGCGGCATGTCGGCGTTCGGCCACACGGGCCCGCTCGCGCAGCGCCCCGGCTACGAGCCGCTGCTGCAGGCCTGGAGCGGGCTGTCGAGCATCAACGGCGAGCCCGACGGCCCGCCGATCCGCAGCGGCGCCTCGATCTGCGACCAGGGCACCGGCATGTGGATCGTCATCGGCGCGCTGTCGCTGCTGCACCGGCGCACGCTGACCGGCCGCGGCGGCGTCGTGCAGGGCTCGCTCGCCGAGACCGCGCTCGCCTGGATCGCGCAGAAGAGCGACGCGTTCGCCAACGAGGGCAAGCTCCCCGAGCGCCATGCCTCCGGTCACCCGAGCTTCGTGCCCTACGAGGCCTTCGACGGCTCGGACGGCCCGTTCCTGCTGTGCGTCGGCAACGACCGGCTGTTCGTGAAGTTCGCCCAGGTGCTCGAGCGCGCCGACTGGCCGGCCGACGCGCGCTTCCGGAGCAACCGCGACCGCCTCGTCCACAAGGCCGAGCTGCTCGGGCAGATCCGCGCGGTGCTGCGCACGCGGCCGCGCGCCGACTGGATGGCCGCGCTCGAGGCCGCGGGGGTGCCGTGCGCGCCCATCCATTCGGTGCCCGAGGCGCTCGCCCAGCCGCAGGTGGCCGCGCTCGGCATCGTGCAGGCCGTGCCCGGCACCGACTTCGCGCTGACCGGCCTGCCGCTGTCCTTCGACGGCGAGCGGCCGGCCATCCGCGGGCCGGCGCCGCCGCTCGGGGCGGACACGGCACGGCACATCCCGGGCTGAGCCCGTCCCGGATCGGCTCGGCTCCGGACCGGCTCGGTCCTGGACCGGGCTCGCCGGCCCGGTCCGAATCCGGTGCGGCCGCGCACCAGAACGGCGCGCGCCGGCGGCATAATCCGCGCCGGCACAAGTCTTGCAGCCACGCTCGACCGTTGCACCGCCGCCGACCCGTCCCCCCGGACCGCGGCTGTCCCCCACCAGGAGTTCCCGCCGATGCTCGCCCGTCTCGTCCCCGCCCGACTGATGCCCGCCCGGCTCGTCGCCGCCCTCGTCCTCGGCACCGGCCTGGTGGCCGCCGTCCCCGCCGCCGCCCAGGAGACCCGCATCCGCTTCCAGCTCGACTGGCGCTTCGAGGGCCCCGCCGCCCTCTTCACGCTGCCGGCCAAGAAGGGCTACTTCAAGGACGAGAAGCTCGACGTCGTCATCGACGCGGGCAACGGCTCGGGCGGCACGATCACCCGCGTGGCCACCGGCACCTACGACATGGGCTTCGCCGACATGGCGGCGCTGATGGAGTTCTGGGGCAACAACCCGGCCGCGCCGTCCAAGCCGGTCGCGGTCATGATGGTCTACAACAACTCCCCGGCCGCGGTGCTCGCGCTCAAGAAGTCGGGCATCAAGACCCCGGCCGACCTGGTGGGCAAGAAGCTCGGCGCGCCGGTGTTCGACGCGGGCCGCAAGGCGTTCCCGATCTTCGCCAAGGCCAACGGCATCGACCTCGCGAAGATCAACTGGACGGCGATGGACCCGCCGCTGCGCGAGACGATGCTGGTGCGCGGCGACATCGACGCGATCACCGGCTTCTACTTCACCTCGCTGCTGAACCTGAATGCGCGCGGCGTGAAGGACGAGGACATCGTCGTGCTGCCCTACCCGCAGTTCGGCGTGAAGCTGTACGGCAACGTCGTCATCGTCGCCGAGGACTTCCTCAAGAAGAACCCCGAGGCGGTCAAGGCGTTCCTGCGCGCGTTCACCAAGGGCGTGAAGGACGTGATCGCCGACCCGGCCGCGGGCGTGGCCAGCGTCAAGGACCGTGACGCGCTGATCGACAGCGCGCTCGAGACGCGGCGTCTGAAGCTGGCGCTGGCCGGCAGCGTCGTCACCCCCGATGCGAAGGCCGAGGGCTTCGGCGACATCAACGGCCCGCGGATGGCGCTGATGGCCTCGCAGGTCAACGACGCGTTCGGCCTGAAGGAGCGCATCCAGCCGGACCGCCTGTTCGTCACCGGGCTGCTGCCCGCGAAGGACCAGCGCAACATCTTCGCGAAGTGAGGCGCCGCACATGAGCGCCGCGCCCGCGTTCGTCGACTTCAAGGACGTCTGGCTCGCCTATTCCGACGAGCTGGCCGCGCGCAACGACTTCGCGATCGAGGACATCACGCTGTCGACGCGCGACGGCGAGTTCATCGCGATCGTCGGGCCCTCGGGCTGCGGCAAGTCGACCTTCATGAAGCTCGCGACCGGGCTCAAGAAGCCCACGAAAGGCAGCGTCGCGATCGCCGGCCAGAACGTGACCGGCCCGCTGAAGATCGTCGGCATGGCGTTCCAGGCGCCGACGCTGCTGCCGTGGCGCACCACGCTCGACAACGTGCTGCTGCCGCTGGAGATCGTCGAGCCCTACCGCTCGAGCTTCAAGGCCAAGCGCGAGGAGTACGCGGCGCGCGCCCGCAAGCTGCTGGCGACGGTCGGGCTGCAGGGCTACGAGGACAAGTTCCCGTGGCAGCTGTCGGGCGGCATGCAGCAGCGCGCCTCGATCTGCCGCGCGCTGATCCACGAGCCGCGGATGCTGCTGCTCGACGAGCCCTTCGGCGCGCTCGACGCGTTCACCCGCGAGGAGCTCTGGAACGTGCTGCGCGACCTCTGGACCGTGCAGCGCTTCAACGTGATCCTGGTGACGCACGACCTGCGCGAGGCGGTCTACCTCGCCGACACCGTCTACGTGATGAGCAAGCGCCCGGGCCGCATCCTGGCGACCCGGCAGATCGACCTGCCGCGCCCGCGCGACCTCGAGATCACCTACACCGAGCCGTTCACCGCACTGGTGCTCGAGCTGCGCGAGCGGATCGGTTCGATCCGCAAGAGCTGAGGACCCGCCGATGGCCGCCCCCACCCCCACCGAGCGCGCTGCGCCGCTGCTGCTGCTCTCGGCGATCCTGATCGTCTGGGAGCTGCTGTGCCGCGGGCTGAGCATCAGCGACTACATCCTGCCCTCGCCCTCGTCGATCCTGGTGGCGCTGGTCGAGTACGCCGGTCCGATCATGACCAATGCCTGGCGCACCTTCTGGACGACGATGATCGGCTTCGCGATCTCGATCGTCGTGGGCGTGGCGCTCGGCTTCCTGATCGGCTCCTCGAAGTTCGCCTACTCGGCGATGTACCCGCTGATGACCGCGTTCAACGCGGTGCCCAAGGCCGCGCTCGTGCCGATCCTCGTGGTCTGGTTCGGCATCGGCGCGGGGCCGGCGATCCTCACCGCGTTCCTGATCTCGTTCTTCCCGATCATGGTGAACATCGCCACCGGGCTGGCCACGCTCGAGCCCGAGCTCGAGGACGTGCTGCGGGTGCTCGGCGCCAAGCGGCTGGACGTGCTGCTGAAGGTGGGCCTGCCGCGCTCGATGCCCTACTTCTTCGCGTCGCTGAAGGTCGCGATCACGCTCGCCTTCGTCGGCACCACGGTCTCGGAGATGAGCGCCTCGAACGAGGGCATCGGCCAGCTGCTGCTGACCGCCGGCTCGCAGTCCCGCATGCCGCTCGCCTTCGCGGGGCTGGTGGTGATCGGCGCGATGGCGATGGCGATGTACGAGCTGTTCTCGTACATCGAGCGCCACACCACCGCGTGGGCGCACCGCGGCCAGCATTCGTCGTGAGCGACCCGACCCACGCCGGGCACGCCGGCCCCGCCGAGCTCGCCGCGCTGCGCGAGGCGATCGGACTGGCGCGCGCGGCCCGCGCGGCGGGTCGCCATCCGTTCGGTGCGATGGTCGTCGCCGCAGACGGCCGGGTGCTCGCGCGCGCCGGCAACGAGTCCGCCACCGGCGAGGACCCGACGGCCCACGCCGAGACGCTCGCGATCCGGCA
>JAIYAG010000130.1 GCA_027489195.1 Burkholderiales bacterium
GTCGCGATCCAGACGCCGATGTGGAACGGCCGCGTGCTCTACAAGTCGCTGCCGTACGACCCGGACCGTGCCTTCGCGCCGATCACGCTGTTCCCGGCCGGCGCGCTGGCCTTCGGCGTGCACGCCAAGCTGCCCATCAAGACCCCCGACGACTACGTCGCCTGGGCCGCGAAGAACGCGGCTGCCGTCGGCACCTACGCCGCCGGCTCGTGGCCGCACATGATCGCCGACACCTGGAACCGCACCCGCAACCTCAAGCTCGACGTGATCCACTACAAGGGCGAGCCGCCGATGTGGGTCGACATCTCCTCGGGACAGGTGAGCGGCGGGCTGGGCAGCTTCCAGGCGATGAGCAGCCACATCGAGCGCGGCACGGTCCGCCCGATAGCGGTGGTCGGCCAGCGCCGCTCGCCGCGGCTGCCGGACGTGCCGACCTTCGTCGAGCAGGGGCACAAGGATCCGATCTTCGCGCTCGACGGCTGGCTGCCGATGGTCGCCCCCGCGGGGACGCCGGAGGACATCCAGCAGAAGCTCTCCGAGGGCGTGATGGAGGCCTATCAGACCCCGAAGATCCAGCAGCTCCACGAGACCTTCGGCATCCCCAACGGGCCGGTCGGCCTGGAGGAGGCGCGTCGGCGCTGGAAGGACGAGGCGCCGCAGTGGGTCTCGATCGCCGACCGGCTCGGGATCAAGCTCGACTGATCGTCGTCCGGTTTCGATCGGGTCGCGGCGTCATGCCGCGGCCCGTCGCGAGGCCCGCCGCTCGGCCCAGAGGTTCAGCCCGTTGGCGGCCAGGATGCAGGCGGCGCCGACCATCACCGGCAGGCGCAGCGGCTCGGCGTACAGCAGCATGCCGACCACCGCGATCAGCGGCAGCCGCATGAAGTCCATCGGCGCGACCACGATCGCGTCGGCGAGCCGCGAGGCGCGCGTCAGGCAGTAGTGGGCGCTCAGCCCGGCCAGTCCGCAGAGCGCCGACCAGCCCAGCGCGCCGGCCGAGGACAGCGTGATGCCCGTGCCCGCGAGCACCAGCACCGCCGCGATCGGCAGCTGCAGCACGTGCATCCAGACCAGCATCACGAACGGACGGTCGGTGCGCGTCAGGCGACGCACTGCCATCACGTTGATCGCGAAGCCGAGTGCCGAGGCGAGCGCGAGCAGCGAGCCCGGTCCGAGCGACAGGTGCTCGAGGAAGGCCTGCGGCGACGGCCCCGCGTCCGCAGGCCAGACCACGACGAGGGCGCCCGCGAAGCCGACCAGTGCAGCGAATGCCCGCCACGCCGTGAGCCGCTCGCGCAGGAAGAGCGGCGCCAGCACCGCCACCCACAGCGGCGCGGTGAACTCGAGCGCGAAGACCTCCACCAGCGGGATCATCGCGACCGCCAGCATCCACGCGAGCTGCGCGCCGAAATGCACCACCGCGCGGCCCGCGGTCAGCGCGGGCTGCCCGCTGCGCAGGCTCGCCAGCGTGCCGCGCAGGGCGAGGTGCAGCACCGCGAGCACCAGCAGGCCGGTGCAGGCCCGCCAGAACAGCAGTTCGAGCGCGCCGATCGAGCGCATCGCCTCGCGCCCGGTGATCGCGACCATCGAGAACGACAGCAGTGCGCCGATCATCCAGATCGCGGCGCGACGCGGGTCCGCGGCGGGTCTGTCGTCGGTGACGGTGCGGGACATCGGTGGGGTGTCTCCGTGGGCGCCGTGGAACGACGCGCCTGCTGCGGGGCCGGTTCGGTGGTCGGATCGGGGCCTGCATGTTACGGGTTTCCACATCAGTGTTCGGACAGGGCACGACCGATTCCCCTACACCGGCAAATCGGCGCACTCGGTCATCACGTCACCGGTCGGCGGTCAGGCGGGCGAGCATTCGCCATGCACGCCCGATACGGTTGCCTGGAGATGACCGATGTTCCTCGATTGGACCTTGAAGAAACGGCTGGCGCTGACCTTCGCTGCCATCCTGACCACCGCCTGCGCGCTGCTCGGCGTGGCACTCGTCAACAACGCGCGGCTGGGAGACGCCGTGAGGTGGAACACCCACACCTACAAGGTCCTGTCGGAAGCCGACAGCATGCTGCTCGCCATGGTGAACATCGAGACCGGCATGCGGGGCTTCGTGGCCTCGGGCAGCGAGAAGTTCCTGGAACCGTTCGTCAAGGGTCAGGAGGGCTTCGCGACCTCGTTCGAGCAGATCAAGTCGCTGACGTCGGACAACGCCGCGCAGCAGACCCGGCTGGACAAGGCGAAGGCCGACCACCTGCAGTTCATGGCGGTCGCGCGTGAGCTGATCGCGCTGCGGCGCGACGTGACGGCCGGCAAGGTGCCGCTGGAGACCTTGCAGCAGACCTTCGCCGCCGGCAAGGACAAGTCGGCGATGGATGCGTTCCGGGCCGGCAAGGCCGAGATCACGCAGGTCGAGGCCGACCTGCTGGCGGCGCGTCAGGCCGCGCTGGCGAAGACGATGTCGGCCACCACCTGGACGCTGGTGATCGGCGGCCTGGTGCTGTGCGCGCTGACCGTGCTGCTCGGCCTCGCGCTGACGCGCAGCGTCTTCCGTCAGCTCGGCGCCGAGCCCGGTGACGCGCAGAGGACCGTCGACGCCGTCGCCGCGGGGGACCTCCGGGTGCAGATCGCCCTGCGGGCCGGCGACACCCGGAGCCTGATGGCGTCGCTGGCAGCGATGCGCGATTCGCTGGTCCGAGTTGTCTCAGACGTGCGCAGCAACGCCGAGAACGTGGCCTCGGCCAGCACGCAGATCGCCCAGGGCAACCAGGATCTTTCCGGCCGCACCGAGCAGCAGGCCAGCGCGCTGCAGCAGACCGCCGCGACGATGGAGGAGCTGGGCACCACCGTGCGCAACAACGCCGACAACGCGAAGCAGGCCAACCAGCTCGCGCAGAACGCCTCGGCCGTGGCGGTCAAGGGTGGCGACGTGGTCGGCAAGGTGGTCACCACCATGCAGGACATCAATGCCAGCAGCCGCAAGATCGGCGACATCATCAGCGTGATCGACGGCATCGCCTTCCAGACCAACATCCTGGCGTTGAACGCGGCGGTCGAGGCGGCGCGTGCCGGCGAGCAGGGCCGCGGCTTCGCGGTCGTCGCCAGCGAGGTGCGCAGCCTCGCGCAGCGCAGCGCCGAGGCCGCCA
>JAIYAG010000181.1 GCA_027489195.1 Burkholderiales bacterium
ACGATGGCGTCGACCGCGTCCACCTGATCGAGCTGATCGGCCTGATCGAGCGCCGCCGCCGCGCGGCGATGGCCCGGCGGCGCTAGAGCCCCGCCCCGCAGCCCCAGCACAGCTCGAAGCTCGCCGGGTTGTCCTCGCCGCAGGCGGGGCAGAAGCGGACGCCGTCGGCGCGCCGTGCGTCGGCCTCGTGTTCGGCCAGCACCGCGCGGGCCCGTTCGCGCTCGCGGGCGTCGTCGATCCAGACCTGCGCGAGCGCGGCCTCGGGCGGCAGCTCGCCGACGGCGCCCTGCACGTGCAGGTTCAGCAGCACCACGCGGATGCCGTGCCGCGCGAGTCGGTCGCGCAGCAGGTGCGCCTGCAGGGCGGGAAGGCGGACGAGCAGCTCCATCCGTGCCAGCATACGCGGCGCCGCACCGGCGCCCTTCACCCCGTCGAGGAGACCGAATCCATGAGCGTCCAGTACATCGACCCGCCCGGCCTGTCGCGCGGCAGCTATTCGCACGTCGCGGTCGTCACCGGCGGCCGAACGATCCATGTCTCCGGCCAGGTCTCGATGGACGAGCAGGGCCGCGTGGTGGGCACGACCTTCGAGGCGCAGGCCGAGCGCGTGCTCGAGAACCTGAAGCTCGCGCTGGCCGCGGCCGGCGCCGAGCTGCGCCACGTCGTGAAGATGAACACCTACGTGCGCGACCTCACCAGCACGCGCGTGAAGGCCTTCCGCGAGATCCGTGGCCGCCACTTCGGCGAGCACAAGCCGGCCAGCACGCTGGTGGGCACGCCCGCGCTGGTGCACGAGGACCTGATGATCGAGGTCGAGGTGGTCGCGGTGGTGGACTGAACGCCCGGCCCCTCAGGACCAGGGGTCGACCACCGCGACGTCCAGGTCGCGGAAATGCCGCAGGTTGCGCGTCGCGAGCGTCGCGCGCCGCGCGCTCACGATGCCGGCGATCTGGGCATCGCGCAGGTCCACCGTCCGTCCCGCCTTCTGGCGCGCCGCCGCGAGGCGGGCCGCGTGCACAGCGGCGGAGGTGTCGAAGCCGAGCACGCGGTGCTCGAGGTCCTCGGCGAGCAGCCGCTCGAACGCGGACTCGAGCGTCCGGCGGCGCCGTCCGGCGGGCAGCAGCCCGAGGCCGATCTGCACCTCGAACACCGTCACCGCGGTGGTCCAGACGGCATCGGGCGCCTGCAGGTCGAGCCAGCCGAGCACGGCGGCATCGGGCTCGGTGCGCATCAGTGCAGACAGCACGGTGGTGTCGAGGACGATCACTGGCCGAAGTCCGGCGGACTGACCCGCTGACCCCGCAGCTCGGGCACCGGCGCGTCCAGGCCGGTCCTGGCGAACCGGGCCGCGATTCGCGATCCGAGCCCGGCGCGCGGGGCGCCCTCGTCTTCGAGCGCCTGACGCAGGATGCGCCGCGCCTCCTCCTCCATGCTGAGGCCGTGCCGGGCGGCGCGCCGCTTCAGGCGTGCCTTGAGGTCGTCGTCGAGCTGGCGGACGAGGAGTTGGGCCACGGTATCGGGTGTGGATCGATTCGATAGCATGATATCACCGGGTGCTGATCCGATGATTCTCGGCGGATCGCCTGCCGGCACCATCTGTCCGGTGGCCTAGGTCCGATGGCCTAGTGCCGATGACTTGGGTTCCCGGTCCGTCCGACGGCCGTGCCCGCCCGCCGCCCCGCTCCCCCGTCTGCGGTAACGCCCTTGCGGGATGGCCCCGCCTGCCCCGGGCGCCGACGATCGGTCCTTCGAGCCGCCCCGTTCGCGGCGACCCGAGGGAGCGTCATGACCACCGTATCGAGCCCGTTCAGGTCCGCGCGACCGTCACGCGCACCGCGTGTCCTGCGCCTGTCGTGCATCGCGCTGACGACCGTGCTCGCCGCCTGCGGCACGCAGCCCGACCGCGACATGAAGGCGCCCGCACCGGACAGCCTGTCCGATGCGCCGGCCGCCGCATCGTCGCCGGCCGTGCCGATGCTCGCCGACCCCGGCTCCGAGAAGGCGATCGCCTCGGTGCTGGCCGCGCCGCGCGTCGCGCGTGCCTCGCCCTTCGTCGACACCGGCGCGGTGACACGCCTCGGGCTCTACGCGAGCCCCGAGCAGGCCGCGCGCGTGCTCGCCGCACGCCCGGGCGCGGCCCTGCGCGTGAAGGTGGACCGCGGCGGCTCCGACGAGGCCGAGCTCGCGGTGCGCATCGTGTGGGGCGAGCAGGCCGCGGCCGACCTGCCGAACGCGGTGCCGGTCTTCGTCACCGGGCCGGACCTGCGGCTCGCGGCCACGGTGGTCGACCGGCTGCAGGATGGCGGGCTCACCCGGGTGTTCCTGGTAGGCCCCGGCCCGGCGCAGGCCGGGGCGCAGGGCGCCGCCCCGAGCCCCGCCCGCTGAGCGCCGCCTCAGGCGTTCGGCGCGATCAGCACCTTGCCGCCGCGGCCGGGCCGCGCCGCATGGGCGAGCGCCTCGGTCACCTTCGCGAGCGGATACACCGCCTCGACCTCGACCCGCAGTGCGCCGTCGGCGATCGCGGTGCCGAGCTGCCGGTACAGCGCGTGCTGCTGCGGCAGCGGCACCGTCGCGAACCAGCGCGCCAGCCAGAAGCCGCGCAGCGACACGTCGCGGAACACCACGTCGCCCGGCTCGAGCGCGCAGGCGTCGCCCGACAGCATCCCGTAGTTCACGACCACGCCGCCGTCGGCCATCGCGCTGCCGAGCCGGCGTGTCGCATCGCCCGCGACCGCGTCGATGCCGAGCCGCGGCTTGGCGCCGCCCGTGGCCGCGTGCACGCGCGCGGCGAGGTCGGGGCCGTCGACCAGCACGACGTCGGCGCCCAGCGCGCGCAGCGGCGCGACCTGCTCCTCGCGGCGCACGAGGCTCACGGTCTTCCAGCCCAGCCGCTTGGCGAACTGGATCACCGCCTGTCCGACGCCCGAGTTGCCGGCGTTCTGGATCACCCAGTCGCCGGGCGCGAGCGCCACGAAGTCGTGCAGCATCAGCCACGCGGTGGGCGGGTTCACGCCGAGCATCGCGAGCTGCTCGAGGTCGGCCTCGGGCAGCGCGAAGAGCCGTGCGGCCGACGCCTTCGTGCGCGGGCGCCAGTTGCCGCGCGCGGCCAGCAGCGCGAGCACGCGGTCGCCCGCCTTCAGGTGCGCGACGCCTTCGCCCGTCTGCAGCACGCGCCCCACCGCCTCGCCGCCGGCCCACACCGGCAGCTTCGGCTGCACCGCGCCGTAGCGGCCCTCGAACTGCAGCAGGTCGGCGGGGTTGATCGACGAGCGCTCGAGCTCGAGCAGCACCTCGCCGGGGCCGGGGGCGCCGGGCTCCTCGACGTCGACGAGTTCGGCGACTTCGTGGGCGGGGCCGAAGCGGGAGAAACGGACGGCTTTCATCGGTAGGACAGTCCTGGGTTCGGTTCGGGTGAAGCTTATCGGAACACCGTCTCGTGCCGCGTCGTCAGCGGCCCGATGCGCGCCTGCACGGCCGCGCTCACCTCGGCCTGCCGA
>JAIYAG010000034.1 GCA_027489195.1 Burkholderiales bacterium
CGATCGGGCGCAGCCGTTCGAGCATCTCGCCGAGCCGCGTCAGGGCCTCGGGCGGCACGCGATCGGCCGCGCGCTTGACCGTCTCGCGCGCCAGCCGCTCGACGTCGCGCGCGGCGGCGCCCGAGCGGATCCAGGCGTCGACGTGCTCGAGCGTCTGCTTCAGGGTGGGGTTGGCCATGGGGGCTCGCGCAAAGGGGTGGATCGAGTGCGCACGATAGCGCGAGCGCGGTGCGCCTGCACCGCCAAGGCGGGTCGGCGCAGGCCGCCTGCGCGTCTGCGTGCGGTGCGGCGGATCAGGGGCGCAGCCAGCACATGGCCGGCGTGCCGCCCGCGGGGTCGGGCTCGAAGCGCGCGCGATGGTGGCCGGCGCGATCGAGCCGCAGCCATTCGAGCGTCCGCACACGCAGCACGATCGCCGCGAACGCTGCGAAGCCGGGTTCGGATTCGGCGGCATCGGGCAGGCGTGCGCCGAAGCCCGCGGGCTGGTTGGCATCGGGCGCGGCGGTCGGCTCGCCGGGCGTGCGCGGCGCGAGGTAGGCGCGGCGCGAGGAGGCATGCAGCGCGTCCCAGGCCCGGCGCGCGATCGCGTCGCCCTCGTGCACGGACGCGTCCACCCAGGCGCGCAGCTGCAGCTCGCGCGCGCGGTCGTGGAACACGAGGCAGGCCTGCGGCGCGGCACGCAGCTGCGCGAGCTTGCCGGCGCGCGCGTCGCTGTGGATCTCGAGGGTCCAGGCGCGTGCATCGGCCCGCCGCAGCACGACGACGCGTGCATCGGCCGCGCCGCGTTCCGGTTCTCCCGGATCGACGCTCGCCAGTACCGGCCAGCGCCAGTCCTCGGGCTCGCGGGCCGCGGCGCGTTCGAGCAGCGACCACGCGGCCGCTAGAATCGACTCGAGCGTCGCGTCGTCGCCGGGCACGAGAAAGGGTTCGGTGTTCGGCACGCGCGCAGTGTAGCCGGGGGCGTCCGCCGTCCGGCCCATGACCGGACGAGGAGACGAGCGTGAGCACAACGCAGCAGGGACTGGACGGCCGGCTGGCCTGGGTGACCGGAGGCGGCACGGGCATCGGCCGCGCGACCGCGGAGTGGCTGGCGCGCGCCGGTGCGACCGTCGCGATCTCGGGGCGCCGCATCGAGGAACTGGAGAAGACCGCGGCCGAGCTCGGTGCACAGGGACTGAAGATCGTGGTCGCGCGGGCCGACGTGTCGGACCCCGCATCGGTCGCCGACGCGCACGCGGCGATCGTCGCCGGTCACGGCCCGGTGTCGGTGCTGGTCTGCGCGGCCGGCACCAACGTGCCGAACCGCAGCTGGAAGAAGCTCGCGCCCGACGGCTTCTCGAAGGTCGTGCAGATCAACCTCGCCGGCGTCGCGAACGCGGTGCTCGCCGCGCTGCCCGGCATGCGTGCGGCCGGCACCGGCACGATCGTCGTCGTCTCCTCGTTCGCCGGCTGGGCGTACAAGGACTTTCCCGGCGTGGCCTACAGCGCCAGCAAGGCCGCGCTCGACCCGCTGGTGCAGAGCCTGAACGACGAGGAGGGCCCGCACGGCATCCGTGCCTGCCACTTCTGCCCGGGCGAGGTCGCCACGCCGATCCTCAAGACGCGGCCGGTGCCACCTTCGGACGAGGAGGTCGCGCGCATGCTGCGCACCGCCGACATCGCCGACGCGATCGGCTACGTCGTGACCGCGCCGCCGCACGTGTGCCTGGCCGAGGTGGTGATCGCGCCGACCTGGAACCGCTTCTACATCGGGGGCGAGGACCTGAAGCGGCGTGCCTGAGGTGCCGGCGCGCCCGATCCCGCGCGGCGTCGGCCTCGCGCTGATCGCCGGGATCGCGGTGCTGTTCGCGTCGAACCACGTCGCGGCGCGCCTCGCCTTCGACCACGGCACCAGTGTCGTCACCGCGGTGCTCGTGCGTTCGGCGGTCACCGCGCTCGCGGTGGCCGTGCTGCTGCGCGCGACCGGTACCTCGTGGTCGCTCGCCTCACCGACACGGCGCCAGGCGGTCATCATCGGTCTGGTGCTCTCGGTGCAGAGCGTGTGCCTGTACGCATCGGTCGCGCGGATCCCGGTGGCGCTGGCGCTGCTGACCTTCAACAGCTTTCCCGTGGTGCTGGCGCTGCTGTCCTGGGCGACCGGCGGCGAGCGCCCGACGCGGCGCACCGCGATCGCGATGCCGGTGATCCTGTCGGGGCTGGTGCTGGCCCTCGACGTGCCGGGCGTGCTGAGCTCGGGCGGGCGCTCGCTCGAGGACCCGGCGCGCTTCGCCGCGGGCGTGGGCTTCGGACTGGCGGCCTCGCTCGCCTTCGGCACCGCGCTGCTGCTCACCACGCGCTGGATGGGCGCGGTCGATGGCCGCGTGCGCACGCTGTGGTCGATGGGCGTGGTGTCGGCCGTGGCGCTGGCCGGAGGCCTCGCGATCGACGGCTTCGCCTGGCCTGCGGACACGCCGGGCTGGACGGGCCTGGCGCTGCTGACCGTGCTCTACGGCACCGCGTTCACCTCGCTGTTCGTCGTGCTGCCGCGGCTGGGCGCGGTGAACTCGGCGCCGGCGATGAACCTCGAGCCGATCGCCTCGATGGCGCTGGCGTGGCTGCTGCTGGGGCAGCGGATCGGATGGGTGCAGGTCGCCGGCGGCGTGCTGGTGGTCGGGGCGATCGTGTGGACGAGCCTCGGGCCGAAGCCCGCGCCGCGCGGCGGCTGAATCAGCCTGCGGCCGCCGGGACCGAGCGGCTCGCGAGCTCGAGCCAGCCGGTGTCGTCGCGCGGCCAGACCCGCTCGGGCAGCTCGTTGAGGCGCAGCAGGATCTGCTTGAGGTGCCAGGTGGGCGGGGCCTGCAGGGCCGACGGGCAGTGGCGCCACAGCGCGCGCAGCACGTTGTGCTGCACGCCGAAATGCGCGGCCAGCGCTTCGATCGCCCAGCGGTCCTGGCCGGAGTCGATCGCCTGGCGCAGCGCCTCCCGGGCGATGTCGGGCAGGAACGCGGAGCGGGCATCGTGCTCGGCGGCAGCGACCAGCCCGGTCCGGCGCCGCGGCGACGCGTCGATGAGCGTGTCGGCGAAGCACTGCGCGAAGAGCGGCAGCCGGCCCAGCACGTGCGCGCGCTGCGCCGCGTGGCGAGGATTGGTCAGCAGCCAGTTGTAGCAGCCGAGGTGCCGGCCGGCGCGCGTGCGTCCGAGCTTGACCAGGGTCACCGGCTCGAGCGTGCCCTCGATCAACGCGGCGGCGCGCTGCTCGGCCGCGGCCTCGCGCAGGTCGATCGAGCGCAGCACGCGGCCGTACGTGGCGACGTCGAGCAGCTCGTGGCGCAGCGCGTGGCGCAGCTGCGCGAGGAAGTCGGGGTAGCGCGACGCGCGGTCGAACAGCGAGCCGGGCTCGCCCGGCTCCAGCCGGTGCTCGCGCGCCAGGTGCCGGCCCCAGTCGTCGCGGCGCGCCTCGAGGATGGTGAGCATCGCGTCGCCGAGCGCGGCGAACAGCACGTCGAGCGTCGCGGCCTCGGCGGCGCGGGCGGGCAGGCCGTCGTTCTCGCGCGGGCCGGCCTCGTGCAGCCAGCGGGCGAGCGCGTCGACCAGCTTGCGCAGCGTGGCGTCGGTCAGCAGGTTGCGGAAGTCGTGCACGCAGTGGTCGCGGTCGACGCCGATGAAGCGGATGGTGTGGCCCCAGTCGCGCACCAGCTGCGAGAAGATCGGGTTGGCCATCAGCGACAGCCGCGAGGCCAGCGGCAGCAGCACCACGAACAGCTTCCAGTCGGGCGAGGGGTTGCGCCAGACCAGCGCGCGCGGCGTGGCCAGGTAGACGTGCATGGCGGCCGCGAGGTCGGGCCCGACGTTGCCGGCGTCGATGAGCTCGGCGTCGATCGGGAAGCCGTCGACTCGGATCGCCTCGAAGTCCATCAGGGGTGCGTCGCTGGAAGGGGCGCGGGGGGCGGCAGGGCGTGCCCGCCGGGCGGGGTCGGCCCCGGAGTGCGGCCGGTCAGTCGGCGCGCTTGGCGAAGAACAGCAGGCCGCCGCCGACGGCGAGCAGGCCGCTGGCGATGACGGTGCGTGCGACCGAGCCCTGCCACATCGCCTCGAGCGCGACCAGGGCGCCGGCCGTCATCAGGATGCGGCCCGTGCCTGCGGTTCGCTGGGAGGGAGAGAGATCGGCCATGGCGCTACCCGGGAGTCGTGCCGGGGCCCGAGTCGCCACGGCGGAGAGATCGACATCATCCTATGCCTGTCGCCGCCGCGGCGCACGTCCCGGACGTTCCGGGCGGGCGATTCGGGCGGACGGGCGACAGGCCCTTCGAGGTCATTGTGTCACCGTTCGCGGCGCACGCAACCCGGGTGTCCACCGGGGCCGCGGCGGCCGCCGCCGATTCGAGGCGCCCTCCGACCCGCCGCCCGCCCCGGTCAGGCCGCCGCGTCGACCCCGTCGGCCAGCGCGCGCAGGTCGACGTTCGCGCCGCAGACCAGCACGCCGACGCGTTCGCCGTCGGCGGGCCGGAAGGCCCCCGAGGCGAGCGCGGCATGGGCGGTGGCGCCACCCGGCTCGGTGGCGATGCGCACCTGCCGCCACAGCGCGGCCTGCGCGGCGGCGATCGCGGCGTCGGGCACGAGCACCGCGCGCTCGATGCGCCGCTGCGCGAGCGGGAACATCAGCTCGCCCACCCGGCGTGCGCCGAGCGAGTCCGCGGCGAGCCCCGTGGGCGTGATCTCGACGATCCGGCCGGCGGCCATCGCCGCGTGCAGCGTCGGGCAGCCCTCGGATTCGACCGCGACCAGGCGCGGCACCCTGAGGCCTGCGCGCGCGGCCGAATCGAGCCAGGCGGCGATGCCGCCGATCAGCCCGCCGCCGCCCACCGCGACCAGCAGCACGTCCAGGTCGGGCGACTGGCGCAGCCATTCGCGCGCGAGCGTGCCCTGCCCCGCTAGCGTGTCGAACTGGTCGTACGCATGCGACTCGAGCGCGCCACGCTCGGCCGCCCAGGCGCGGCTCGCCGCGAAGGCCTGCGCGTACTCGTCGCCCACCGCGTGCACCGTGGCCCCGAGCCCGCGCAGCCGCGCGAGCTTCGCGGCGGGCGTGGTGCGCGGCACGAACACGTCGGCGGCCATCCCGATCGCACGCGCCGCATGCGCGACCGCGATGCCGTGGTTGCCGCCCGAGGCCGCGACCACCCCCGAGGGCGGCGGCAGGCCCGCGGCGAGCGCCGACGCGCGTGCCGACAGCAGCCGGGCGAAGGCGCCCCGCGCCTTGAACGTGCCCGAGACCTGCAGGCATTCGAGCTTGAGCTCGATGCGGCCCGGCGCGTGCTCGAGCGTGAGCGTGGGCGTGACGCGCACGTGCGGCGCGATCCGCGCCGCCGCCGCCTCGATGTCGGCGGCCTCGGGGGCCCGTGCGACGTCCGGTCCGGTGCCCGCCATGATCAGGCGACCCCGAGGGTCAGGCCGGGCAGCGGCACGCCCGCCAGCGTCGTGCGCCAGGTCTGGCCGGCGGCGAGCGGCTGCGCATCGGTCAGGGTGCCGGTGGTCACCACGCTGCCCGCGGCCACGCGCTCGCCGCGCGCGGCGAGTCCTGCGACCAGGTGGCCGAGCGCCTGCAGCGGGCCGTCGAGCACGTTCGACCCCACGCCCTCGGCGATGCGCGCGCCGTCGCGCCACAGCTCGAGCCGCAGCGCCGACAGCGCCCCGGCCGGATCGGCGCCGAGTGCGGCGACGGGCACGCGCGGGCCGACGAGCAGCGCGCCGTGCAGTGCCTGTGCGGCGATGCCCTGCGCCGCGCCGAACTTCCAGCCCGGCCACACGCTGTGGACGATCTCGAAGCCGTGCGCGACCCAGTCGATGCAGGCCAGCAGCGCTGCGCTCGAGGCCGCGTCGTGCGCGTCGGCGTCGGGCGGCGGCGAGGCCTTCAGGCCGAGCACGATCTCGGGCTCGAGCCGCGGCTCGGCGAGCCGGGCGATCGCGGCGTGTGCGTCGGTGCCCTCGAGCAGCGTCAGCGTCGTGTCCCACACCGGGCCCCAGATCGGCTGCTGCACGCCGTACAGGGGCCAGATGGTCCGGTTGGTGAAGCCGATCTTCCAGCCGACCTGCGACTCGCCGCGCGCCCGGCGCAGCGCGGCGACCGCGGCCTGCGTGCGCAGCGCGGCGTCGATGTCGGCGGGGTCGGCACCGCCCGGTACCGCGGCGGGCAGCGATCGGCCGGCGTCGGCGGCGGCGAGCAGGGTCTCGGGGCTGGGCAGGGTCATCGGTACGCGGCAGGGCGGTCGGGAGCCGCCGAGGATGCCCGAGCGGTCCCCGCGCGTCGAGCGCGGCGCTCGGTGGCCCGGGGCTCAGCGGTGCGCGTCGCCGCTCACCAGTCGGTCGAGCACATCGTCCTCGCCCATCTGCCCGCCCTTGAGCATCAGCTCGAGGCCGTCGACCGCCGGGTCGTCGGCATGGGCGCGGACCACCGGCGAGCTCGCGCCGACACGGCCGACCCAGCCGAGCGCCCAGGGCGCGAGCGCCTGCACCGCGCGGCTCGAGGTGTCGCCGCCGACCACGCCCACGCGTGCGCAGCGCGCCTGACCGAGTACGGCCGCCAGCAGCGCGCCGCAGGCGGGCGCGAGCGCGGGGTCCGCGCCGCGCGGCGCGGGACCGGCGATCGAGGTGCCGGCGAGCACGTGCGCGCCCTGCGCCAGGCGCGCGCCGATCGCACGGGCGGTGGCTTCGAGGTAGCCTGCGTCGCCCGCGGCGAGCCGCGCGGCGTCGAGCGCCACGCGCTCGTAGGCGCGCGCCTGCGCGACCTGCCGGGCCGACAGCGGCGACAGGCTGCCCGCCAGCACGAAGACCGGTCCGCGCGCGGGCGCGACCGCGGCCCGCGCCACCGAGGGCTCGACCGTCGCGGCCAGCTCGCCGCTCGCGCGCCAGCGGGCGAGCATCGCCTGCGCGACGCTGCTCGCGCCGACCGCGAGCACCGTGCGGCCGTGTGCATGGCGCGCGATCGCGGCGCCGGTCGCGGCGAGGTGGGCGGCGCTCAGCGTGTCGAAGAGCACGGGGCGCGGCGTGGCGAGCGCACGGTCGCCGGTGCGGGTGTCGACCGCGGCGCTTTCGGACCGGTCCTCGGACACCGACGGATCCGTCGGTTCGAGCGCCCCTGCCAGCACCGCGTCGATCGCCCGCGCCCCGCCCGCGAACGCTGCGAGGTCCACGCGCGCCACCGGCGCGCAGCCCTGCGCGGCGAGGTGCACCGCGAGCCGCGCCTCGCCCATCGGCGTGACCGGATGGCGGCTCATCGTCGGATGCCGGTCGATCCGGTAGACCGGCCCGCCCGCGCCGGCCTGCGCGAACAGCTGGCCGTGCGCGCACCAGCGCCCGAGGCTGGGCTGCCCGCCCACCAGCGGCACCCAGGGCGCGTAGGCGGGCCGCCACAGCGTGCGCACCGCCTCGCCGATGTTGCCGGTGCCGGGCGCGCTGTCCCAGGTCGAGCAGACCTTGTAGTGGACGACCGGCACGCCGCTGCCGGCGAGCCAGTCGGCGATCGGCGCGAGCACCTCGCGCATCGCGGCGGGCGCCATCGAGCGCACGGCGGTGGCCACGCCCACCGCCTCGAGCGGCCCGACCGCGGCGAGCCGCGCGGCGGTGGGCACGTCGAGGAACAGCAGCGCGCGCGCGCCGCCCGTGGCGAGCGTGGCGAGGGTGTCGGAGGCGCCGGTGAAGTCGTCGCCGACCCAGGCGAGCAGCGGGCCGCTCATGGGCCGCTCATGCCCCGAAGAACGCGATCGCCTCGCGCAGCTCGGGCGCCTCGCGCGCCGCGTCGGCCAGCGTGCGGCCGGCCTGCACCGCGGCCCAGGCCTGGCGCACGCTGGTCACGCCCGCGGCCGGGCCGCCCGGATGCGCGAGGATGCCGCCGCCGCACATGAACAGCAGGTCGCCGTCGGGCACCACCTCGAGCGTCGCGGGCAACGTGCCGGCCCACTGGCCCGAGGAGAACGCGGGCATCACGCGGTCGGCGGTGTCGGCCGGATCGGCGAGCGGGGCGAGGCAGTCGCGCGCAGCCTGCGCGACGTCGGCGTCGGCCTGCGCGAACTTGCCGCCCAGCCCGTGCACGTGCAGGTGGTCGACGCCTGCCAGCCGCCACATCGCCTGGTAGGGCTGGAAGCCCATGCCGAGCGCCGGATGCCGCTCGAACATGCCGAAGCCGTTGCGGTGGCCGTGGATCGCGAGCCGCGTGTGCCGACGCAGCGACTGGATGGCCGAGAAGCCGCACCAGTTCAGGCTCGCCATCACGCAGCTGCCGCCCTCGCGCTCGACGAGCTCGGCGTGGCGCAGCATCGCGTCGTGTTCGTCGCTGATGTTGAACGCGACCATCACGTGCTTGCCGGACTCGTGCTGCCAGCGCCGCACGCGCTCCATCACCGCCGGCACGCGCTCGGCCAGCGGCGCGTGCTCCGAGTCGGCGTTGACCTCGTCGTCCTTGATGAAGTCGATGCCCGCGCGGCACAGCGCCTCGACCAGGTCCGCGGTCTCGGTCGCCGACAGCCCGACGTTCGGCTTGATGATGGTGCCGGCGAGCGGCCCGCGCGCCACGCCCGTGGCCGCGCGGGTCCCGGCCACGCCCTGCGCTGGCCGCTCGAAGCGGGCGCGGAACGCGGCCGGCAGCACGAGCCGCTCGAGCCGCACGCCGGTGGTCTCGCCGAGGTCGAACAGGTTGCCCGCGACCGTGGCCGCGAGCGTCGGCAGGTTGCGCCCGAGGTTGGCCGGCGGGAACGCGACGGTGATGCGCGCGCGGTGCCAGGGACCGCTCACGCCGCGGCGCGCGAGCCAGGCGTTGGGCAGGCTCGGCGCCGGCGCATCGGCCAGCGGCTCGATCTGCTCGACGGTGGCCCGGCTGCGGGCGCGCAGGTCGTCGGTCTCGCCGGCCACCCGCACGAAGGTGCCGCTGCTCTGCTCGCCGGCGAGCACGTCGGCGACGCGAGCTGGGTCGAGCGGCGTCTCGATCAGGTAGGTGGCGAGGATGCGGTCGGTCATCGGCAAGGCTCTTCGGCGCGTCGTCGGGGACCGTGAGGATAGCGTCAGAGCGTCGTCAGGTCCGGGAAGGGACGTACCGGGTCGCGGCCATCCCAGCCCCTGGAGGCCTCGCGGATCAGGTCGAACATCCGCCCCTTCGGCCCCTGCACTTCGGACAATTCGATCACCGAGCCCGGGTGCAGCTCGCCGTCGAAGTAGACGAAGCGGCCGCGTTCGCCGACCTCGCCCGCCATCTTGACCCGGAACCCCTGCGCGATGAGCCGCGCGAGGTCCGCGTCGAACGACTGCGTCCAGTAGGCGACGTGCTGCAGGCCGGTGCGGCCGGCGCGCAGGAAGTCGCGGTACATCGAGGGCACGTCGTTGCGGGTCTGGATCAGCTCGACCTGCACGAAACCGCTGTTGGCCAGCGCCACCGAGTTGTGCGGCACATGTGCGACGCCGTCGTAGGTGTAGTTCACGATCGGCACCCGCGGGTTGTAGAACCACGGGCCCACGCCGAGCACGCGGCTCCAGTGGTCCATCGCGGCCTCGATGTCCTCGACCACGTAGCCGAGCTGGCGGATCTCGCCCAGAAACCTGCTCATCGTCTCGTCCCAGAGTTCACTTCATCAACAGGCCCGGCAGCCAGGTCGAGGCCACGGGCACGTACGTCACGGCGAGCAGCGACAGCACCAGCGTGCCGATCCAGGGCAGCGCCCCAGCGACCACCCGCTCGAGCGGCATCTTCGCGACGTGCGCCACCATGTACAGGCTCATCCCGACCGGCGGGGTCAGCAGCCCTACCATCAGGTTCAGCACCACCACGATGCCCAGGTGCACCGGGTCCACGCCCGCGGCCACCAGCGCCGGCGTGATCACCGGCGCGAC
>JAIYAG010000652.1 GCA_027489195.1 Burkholderiales bacterium
ATCGCCAAGCGCGTCGCCGACCGGCGCGAGCGCGGCGTGTCGGACCTGTACGTGATGCCCGACGGGCAATGGAAGGGCGCGATCTCCTTCGGCCTGTTCCGCCAGGAGGAGCTCGCGGTCGCGCTGCAGAAGACGATCGCGCAGAAGGGCGTGCGCAACGTGCGCGTCGCGCCGCGCGGCCCCTCGGCCGGACGCATCACGCTGCAGGTCCGGCCGATCGGCGACGCGCTGGTCGCCGAGCTGCCGAAGCTGCGCACCGCGATGCCCGAGGCGATCGCCCGGCCCTGCGCGTCGCGTGGCTGAGCCGGCACGTCGGATCGCCCCGGCCGACGACGGCTCGCCGCACCGAGGGCGCCGACCGCGGCTGTGGCAGGATCGCGGCTCCCGCGCCGGACCTCCCGGCGCGGATCACGAGGACGACGTGTGATGCGACCGGTGCTGGTGATCGAGCACACCGAGGGCGACGGCCCCGGGCATTTCGGCGAGTGGCTGGCGGCCCGCGGCCGGCCGATGACGCTGGTGCGCGTCCATGCCGGCGACGCCGTGCCCGCCACTGTCGACGGCCACGCCGGCCTGTGCGTGCTGGGCGGCCCGATGAGCGTCAACGATGGTCATCTCGCGCACATCCGGACCGAGCACGCGCTGGTGCGCGATGCGCTCGACCGGGGCGTGCCGACCATCGGCCACTGCCTGGGCGGCCAGCTGATCGCCAAGGTGCTCGGTGCGCGCGTCGGCGAGAGTCCGGCGCCCGAGATCGGATGGCATGCGATCGAGGTGGCCGACACGCCCGCGGCGCGCCGCTGGTTCGGCGACGTCCACGCACCGGTGGTCATGCAGTGGCACTACGAGGCCTTCGCGCTGCCCGAGGGCGCGACGCCGCTCGCCGGCAACGCGTCCTGCCCGTGGCAGGCGTTCGAGTGGGCGGGCATCCACCTCGGGATGCAGTTCCATCCGGAGGCCGATCGCAGGAAGGTCGAGGGCTGGGTGGCCAAGGACCGGCAGGAGGCGCTCGCCTCCGGGCACCGGCCGACGGTCCAGGCGCCGGCGCTGATCGCCGCGGGCATCGATGCCCACGTGGCCGCGATGCGCGTGCTGGCGCATCGGCTCTACGACGTCTGGGGCGGGGCGCTGCGCGACTGAGGCGTCGCGCGACGCAGCCCGCTCAGGCCGCGGCGGCGTTCAGTTCGCGGCGGTACTTGTTCAGCGCCTGCACCGTACCGAGCTCGCGGCCGAAGAGCAGCGACAGGTTGTGCAGGATCCGGTCGACGACCTTGCCTTCCCACTCCGCGTCGAAGCGGATCTGGTTGTCGAGCCAGCGCTCGAGCCAGCCCGGCTCGGGCAGGCGGCTCTGCACGGTGTCGTTGGGGAACAGGTCCTTGTTGACGTGCAGGTTCGTCGGGTGCAGCGCCTGGGTGGTGCGGCGGGCGCTGGCCATCAGCAGGCCGATCTTGGCGAAGGCCACGCGGGCGGTGTCGCCGACCTCGCCGATCGCCTTCTTCATGTATTGCAGGTAGGCGCCGCCGTGGCGGGCCTCGTCGCGCGAGATCGTCTCGTACAGGTGCTTGATCACCGGCTCGGTGTGCCACTCGGACGCGCAGCGGTACCAGTGGTTGAGTCGGATCTCGCCGCAGAAGTGCAGCATCAGGGTCTCGAGCGGCGGGGCCGGGTCGAACTCGAAGCGCACCGCGTGCAGCTCGGCCTCGGTCGGCACCAGGTCGGGCCGGAAGCGCCGCAGGTACTCCATCAGCACGAGCGCGTGCTTCTGTTCCTCGAAGAACCACACCGACATGAAGGCGCTGAAGTCGCTGTCGTGACGGTTGTCGCGCAGGAACATCTCGGTGGCCGGCAGCGCCGCCCACTCGGTGATCGCATTCATGCGGATCGTCTGCGCCTGCTCCTCGGACAGCAGGGACGCGTCGAAGCGGTCCCACGGGATGTCGTCGAAGCTCCAGCGCACGCGCTCCAGCGTCTTGAACAGTTCGGGGTACAGCATGGGCGTCGGGGCTTAGAGGTTGGCGGGGACCGGCGAAGCGGGCGGCATGTCGGGCCGCCGGCCGGTCCGGACCGCGGGCGACGCGATTCTAGCAGCGGCGTCCGCCGGACGGGTATCCGCGGTCATGCGGGCGACCGGGGCCGTCCGGAGGCGTCCGGCGGTGACTGCGCGACCGCGCCACGCCGGCGCAGCCAGCGCATCAGCACGCCGATCGCCGGGAGCTGCTCGTAGAGCTCTTCGGCGGCGTCCCAGTAGTCGCGGTGGAAGCTCACCCGTCCCTGCGCGTCGAAGCGAAGGTGGGAGCAGCCGCGGATCCGGCGCGGCCCGGCCGGAAGCGGCCGACGGAACGAGAACTCGAAGTCCCAGACAAGGAACGCCGCATCGCCCTGGGCGACGGTCTCGCGCACGCTGAAGCGTGGCGCGTCGACCTGCACGAACATGTGCTCGAAGATGCGGGCGATCGCGGGCACGCCGCGGACCTCGTTGAACGGGTCCTTGAAGAAGGCGTCGGCCGCGTACAGCTCGCCCAGCCCGGCGATGTCGGTCGCCGAGATCGACTCGTAGAAGGCGACGACCCGCGCCAGGGCCTCGGCGCTCACAGCCCGGTGACCTTGTGCACCAGCGCGAAGTACAGCCGGTAGGGCAGCAGCCGTGCGAACTTCAGCCAGCCGGTGAAGCGCTTCGGATAGTGGATCTCGAAGCGGCCGGCCTCGATGCCCGCGAGCGTCGCCTCGGCCGCCTGCTGCGCGGTGATCAGTGCCGGCATCGGGTAGGCGTTGGTGGCGGTCGCCGGCGTGTCGACGTAGCCCGGGTTCACCAGGTACACGCCGATGCCGGCCGGACGCAGGTCCAGGTACAGCGACTCGGCGAGGTTGATCAGCGCGGCCTTGGTCGGGCCGTAGACCAGCGCGTGCGGCAGTCCGCTGTAGCCGGCGACGCTCGAGACCAGCGCGAGGCCGCCGCTGCCCTGCGCGAGCAGCATCGGCAGGATCGAGGCGAGGCCGCCGAACACCGCGTTCAGGTTGGTGTCGAGCATGCGGCGCGCGGCCTCGAGCTCGAAGTCCTGCGCGCGCATCGCCTGGTAGGTGCCGGCGACCCACAGGACGAGGTCGATCCCGCCCCAGCGTGCCCGCAGCGACTCGCAGGCCGCCGCCACCGCGGCCGCGTCGGTGACGTCGAGCGGCAGGATCTCGGCCGGCGCGAGGCCCCCCGCGCCGACCGCCTCGCGCAGCGCTTCGGCACGCCGGGCCGAGACCGCGACCCGCGCCCCGCGCGCCAGCAGCGTCCGCGCCAGCTCGGCGCCGATGCCGCTCGAGGCGCCCACCACCCACACCCGCCGGCCGGCCCAGCCGTCCATCGGCGGGTTGAGGGGGCCGAAGAGCCGCGGCGCGGCGGCCTTCGTCTGGACGGACAGGAACTGCGAGCCCACGCCGTCGGGGTTCATCGCTTGGTGAAGGACAGCAGCACTTCGCCGAGGCGGATGCCGAACTTGCTCATCGTGGCGCGGTTCAGCATCACGCGCTCGTCGACCAGGTACATCCAGTCGTCGAAGTCGACGTTCCAGACCGTGCCGTCGACGTTCAGCGCGAGCGTGTAGCGCCAATTGAGCGCGTTGCCCGAGGAGACGCCCTGGGCCTCGCCGACCACGTCGGCCGCGGTGCCGACCCAGCGCCCCTCGGGCAGTCGGCGCACCGTCCAGACGCGCTTCTCCTTCTTGCCGTCGGAGTAGATGAAGTCCTCGTCGAGCGTGCCGGTGTCGCCGACCCAGCTGCACTTCATCTTCACCGTGAAGCGCCGCACGATCTTGCCGGAGCGGTCCTGGAAGACGCCCCAGGCGTCGATGTCGCCGTCGAAGTAGGTGCGCAGGTCGAGGACCGGCTTCTCGGCCCGGTAGGTGGTCGGGTCGACGCCGGCACAGCCCGCGGCGAGCACGAGGCCGCCCGCGAGGCCGCCGAGCGCGGCGCGCCGGGCGGGATGCGCGGGCAGCGCGAAGGGGGCGGGGACGTTCATCGGGGAGCCTCGACAGGGCGATCGTCCGGGGGCAGGGGGGCGAGCAGCAGCACCAGCCCGGAGACCAGCTTGAGCGCGCTGGGCAGCAGCGCATAGGTCGCCGACAGCGCGACGGTGGAGGCGGCGGCCCCGCCCGGCTGGTAGCCGAGCGCATCGAGCACCGGCAGGGCCAGGCCGGCGGCCGCGGCGAGGTTGATCTTGGTGGCCAGGCTCCAGACGCCGAAGAACGCGCCGTCGCTGCGGCGCGGTCCGTCGTCGGCGGCGAGCACGGTGGCGAGCAGCGCCGGCGGAATTGCAAGGTCGGCGCCGAGCGCGAAGCCGGTGACCAGGCAGACCGCGAGGAAGGCGCCGCCATCGCCGGCCCGCAGGCCGAAGGCCCAGACGAACGCGAACACCGCCAGCGCCATGCCGAACAGCCAGGCGTTGCGCAGGCCCGCGACCCGTGCGATCCGCACCCAGGCCGGCATGCCGACGGCCGCGGCGAGGAAGTAGGCGACCAGGTAGAGCGGCGCGCGCTCGGGCGTCTGCAGCACG
Source organism: Burkholderiales bacterium (assembly GCA_027489195.1). Taxonomy (GTDB): domain Bacteria; phylum Pseudomonadota; class Gammaproteobacteria; order Burkholderiales; family Burkholderiaceae_E; genus UBA4615. Next base: position 4,538 of record JAIYAG010000652.1, read on the forward strand.
TCGCCGACGTAGAACAGCACCAGCGTCGCCGGGATCGCGGTCGCGATGCCGTTGACCATGAACGCGGCCAGCATCCAGCGGAACGGCTGGCTGCCGGACACCTCGCGCCAGGTCGAGGCGAGCTGCTCGCGAATCGACGGCAGCGGACCGATGGGCACGCTGCGCGCGGGCGGCAGCGGCGCCCGGGCGATCGCCAGCGCCGCCACGACTGCGCCGACCACGAACAGCAGGACCAGCCAGCCCGCCCGGTCGGGCATCAGCAGGCTGGCGGACAGCAGCACGCCGAGCAGGCCGAAGCCCTCCCGGCTCGCGGTGATCCGGACCCGCTCGAGCGGTCCGTCGCCGAGCCGCGCGCCCCAGGCCTGGTAGGCGATCGAGACCACCGAGTAGGCGATGTAGGTGACCACCGACGAGATCGCGAGCCACGCGGGCAGCGACACGCCGTCGGGCGGCAGGAAGATCGCCGCGAAGCCGAGCGCGAGCACCGGCAGGGCGAGCAGGATGGCGCGGCGGTAGATGTCGCGCTCGTGCCGTCGGTCGAGGGCGATGCCCACGCCCGGGTCGATGACCGCGTCGATCAGCCGGGTGAGGAACAGCACCGCGCCGATGACGGTGAGGTCGACGCCGAGGTGCTCCGCGTAGAACGTCGGCAGCAGCACGAACAGCGGCAGCTCGAGCAGCGCGAGCGGCGCGCGCAGCGCGCCGTAGGACGCGTAGTCGCGGATCCGCATCGCGGGCGCCGCGTCGGCCGTGCCCGTGACCCCGGCCGTCTCGGCACCGGCGGCGACCGCCGTCGCATCGAGCCGGCCCGGTGCGGGCGTGCTCACCGCGGTGTCCCGGGCGTGTCGGCCGCCTGCCGCACCAGCGACTCGCGCAGCGAGGGCGCCGTGGTCCGCGCGTCGAGCCAGATCGCGAAGAAGGCGTCCGAGAAGTCGGGATCGTCGACCGTGCCGATCGCGCGGTCGTTGTGGAAGAAGCGCGCGCCGCGACCCGGCTCGTGCACGCCCGTCAGGCGGTCGCCCTTGGCGACGTCGGGGAACACCCGTTTCATCGCCTCGAGCCAGCGCGTGCGCCGCGGCGCATCGCCGAAGCCCATCCGCTCCATCTCCTGCAGGCTGCGCTCGGCGATCAGCTCGCCCTTGAGCGCGGTCGCATAGCGCAGGTCGAGGGCGAACGGCGAGGCCGCCGGACGGTCGATGCGCAGGCCCGGCCGACCGACCCAGAGCTGCGCGCTGTAGACCTTCAGTCCGAACCAGCGCAGCTCGCCCTCGCCGGCGAGTCGCGCCTCGGGCAACTGGGCCGAGACCGCGGCCGGTGCCGTGTTCGCGTGCGACGCCGGTGCGGCCGCGGCGAGCACGGCAGCGAGGGCGAGCGTTGCGAGACGGTGGCGCATGGGGGGCGTCCTCAGGCGCTCGGCGCGCGCAGCGTGAACTGCACGACGTCGGTGCTGCCCTGCGCGAAGCCCGCCTCGCAGTAGGCGAGGTAGAACTCCCAGGTCCGCGCGAACCGGGTGTCGAAGCCCTGCGCGGTGATCCGCGGCAGGTTCGCGCAGAAGGTCTCGCGCCACTCGGCGAGCGTGCGCGCGTAGTCGGGGCCGAACGCGAACCGGTCGTCGACCGTGAGTCCGGCTCTCGAGGCGCCCTGCTCGAACACCGTCGGCGAGGGCAGCATGCCGCCCGGGAAGATGTACTGCTGGATGAAGTCGGTGCCGCGCCGGTAGCGCTCGAACAGCGCGTCGTCGATGGTGATGGTCTGGACCACCGCGCGCCCGCCCGGCACCAGGCAGCGGCGCACCGTCTCGAAGTAGCCGGGCCAGTACTGCTCGCCGACCGCCTCGAACATCTCGATCGACACGATCGCGTCGTAGCGGCCGCGCTCGTCGCGGTAGTCCTGCAGCAGGAAGCGGGCGTGCTCGGCGAGGCCCGCGTCGGCGAGCCGTCGGGTGGCCCAGGCGTGCTGCTCGGTCGACAGCGTGAGGCCGGTCACGTGCAGCCCGTCGCGGGCCGCCATCTCGGCGAAGCCGCCCCAGCCGCAGCCGATCTCGAGCACCCGGGCGCCCGCGGGCAGCGCGAGCGCGTCGAGGATACGGCGGTACTTGGCGTCCTGTGCGTCCTTCAGCGAGCGGGCCGGGTCGTCGCCGTAGAGCGCGCTCGAGTAGGTCATGCTCGGATCGAGCCAGACCTCGTAGAACGGGTTGCCGAGGTCGTAGTGGGCGTGGATGTTGCGCTTCGAGCCGCTGCGGCTGTTGCGGTTGAACAGGTGCCGCACCCGATAGAGCAGGCTGCCCCACCAGCTGCCGTAGAGCGCGCGCTCGACCACGTCGCGATTGGCGAGCATCACGCGCATCAGCGTGGCCAGCGAGTCGGTGTGCCAGTCGCCGGCGATGAACGACTCGGCGAATCCGATGTCGCCGCGGGCCAGCGACGCGCCGAAGATGTTCCAGTTCGACAGGCGCATCGTGGCGTGCGGCTCGCCGGCGCCGAAGAGCATCGTGCGGCCGGCCGGCGTGACCACCGTCAGGCGCCCGTGGCGCAGCCGCTCGAGCAGCGCGAGCACCGCGCGCGCGGCCGCCGGTACGGGCTCCTCGATCGGCTGCGGGCGATCCTCGCCCATCGACTCGCCGTCGAGCAGGGTGGCCGCTGCGGGGTTCAGCAGCCGGCTGGACTCGGTGTTGAGCATCCGGCGTGCGGAGCCATGTCGGTTCATCGATGACCTCGGGAGACGAACGCCTCGGGGGGTTCCGGCTTGCGGTGGAAGGGCACGCGTGCGAGCCACAGCCGCAGCGCCTGCCAGTGGATGCGTGCGATGACGCCGATGGTGAAGAGCGGCTGGCCGAAGAGCGCCCGGCGCACCGCCTTTCGGTCGGCCGGCACCAGCTCGCCCGACAGGCTCGTCAGCAGCAACGGGCCCTCGGCGTCATGGTGGTCGATCCGGGCGATCGCGCGGTCGGCCCGGTTGAAGAAGCGGAACGAGTACTCGCCGGTGACCGAGCAGAACGGCGACACGTGGAAGACCTTGCTCGCCCGCATCTCGCGGCCCTGCGCGAGCGGCGCACCGTCCGGCTCGGACAGCAGGTAGCAGTGCCGTTCGCCGAAGGTGTTGTTGACCTCGGCGATCACCGCCACCAGCGCGCCGTCGGCCCGGTGGCAGAACCAGAAGCTGACCGGCTTGAACGCATAGCCGAGCACCCTCGGGAAGGCATGCAGCCAGATCGCGCCGTCGGCATCGGTGCCGGCCTGCCGGCACAGGCCGCGAGCCCAGGCCTCGAGCGGCGTCGTGCCGTCGCCGTGGTCGGCGCAGCGGAACGACATCGGACCCGGCGCGTCCCAGCCGAACCAGCGTCCGAGACCCGCGGCCGCCTGCCGGGCCCGATCGCCGTCGATGCGCATCCGCAGGAAGAACCCGTCGTAGCCGAAGGCATGGCGCACCGGACGCAGCCGCGTGTGGCGGATCGGCCCGAAACCCAGCTGCAGCGGATGAGGGTCCATCGGGCGCGCCGCGTGTCTCAGGCGGTCTCGAGCGCGGACGTCGCCGGCGGCGCGGGGCGCCCCGAGACGGCCGGTGACAGCAGGGCGCCGGCGACGGCGAGCCCGGACTTCAGGCCGTCCTCGTGGAAGCCCCAGCCCGTCCAGGCCCCCGCGTACCAGGTGTTGCGCTGGCCCTGGAGCGACGGCAGCCGGCGCTGCGCGGCGATCGCGCCGCCGTCGAACACCGGGTGCGAGTAGTCGAACGTGCCGAGCACCGTCTCGTCGCGCGGCGGCGCGAGCGGGTTCAGCGTCACCAGCACCGGCTCGGCGAAGGGCAGCGGCTGCAGCCGGTTCAGCCAGTAGGTGACCGCGACCGAGGGCGCGTCGGCACCGGCCGGCACGGCGATGCCCGCGTCGGGCGCGCCGAACGAGCCCGCGCTCAGGTAGTTCCACGCCGCCCAGGCGCGACGCCGCTTGGGCATCAGCGCGAGGTCGGTGTGCAGGTAGGCACGGTTGGGCTGGTAGGGCACGGCCCCGAGGATCTCACGCTCGTCGGTGCTCGCGTCGGACAGCATCCGCAGCGACTGGTCGCTGTGGCAGGCGAGCACCACGTGGTCGAAGGTCTCGCGGCCGTGGTCGGTGATCACCGTCACCGAGTCGCGCCCGCCGTTCTGCGGGTCGAGCGGCGTGCGGCGGATGCCGCGCACCGGGGTCGAGATCCGCAGGTCGTCGAGCCCGGCGACGATCTTCTCGACGTACTGGCGGGCGCCGCCCTTCACCGTGAACCAGCGCGGGCGGTTCGCCACCTGCAGCAGCCCGTGGTTGTCGCAGAAGCGCGCGAAGCTGCCGACCGGGAAGGCGAGCATCGTCGCGGTCGGGCACGACCAGATCGCCGCCGCCATGGGCAGCAGGTAGCCGTCGCGAAAGGGCCGGCCATAGCCGTTGGCGGCCAGCCAGTCGGCGAGCGGCACCGCGGCATCGTCCGCGCGCGCCGCGTCGCGGGCCAGTGCGGTCGCCTGCCGGTTGAAGCGCAGGATGTCGCGCAGCATCGACCAGAAGCGCGGCGACAGCGCATTCGACGGCTGCGCGAACAGCGAGCGCAGGTCGCTGCCGCACCACTCGAAGTCGTGCGGGCCGACCGATACCGAGAACGACATCTCGGAGGCGGCGGTCGGCACCCCGAGCGCGTCGAACAGCGCGATCAGGTTCGGGTAGGTGCGCTCGTTGTAGACGAGGAACCCGGTGTCCACCGGATGGGTCGTGCCGCCCACGGTCGCGTCGACGGTGTTCGTGTGGCCGCCGACGTAGCCGGCGGCCTCGAACAGCGTCACCCGGTGGCGCGCCGCCAGGCGGTGCGCCGCACCCAGCCCGGCGATCCCGCCGCCGACCACCGCGATCCGCAGGGCCGCTCCCATGGAGGCCGGCACGCTCAGGGCTTGACGCGCTCGATGAGCGCGTAGGCCGAGTGGTTGTGGATCGACTCGAAGTTCTCCGACTCGACCGTGTAGGCGGCCACGGCGTCGAGCGCTTCGACCGCCAGCGCCACGTCGCGCACCAGGTCCTCGACGAACTTGGGGTTGTCGTAGGCGCGCTCGGTCACGTACTTCTCGTCCGGGCGCTTGAGCAGGCCCCAGAGCTCGCACGAGGCGGCCTGCTCGGCGATGCCGATCAGCGACTCGACCGGCAGATCGTCGCGCAGCGTGGCCGAGATGGTCACGTGCGAGCGCTGGTTGTGGGCGCCGTACTCGGAGATGTTCTTGGAGCACGGGCACAGGCTGGTCACCGGCACCAGGACCTTCATCGTGACCGTGGTGACGCCGGCCTTGGACTCGGCGCGCAGCGTCACGCGGTAGTCCATCAGGCTCTGCACGGCGGAGACCGGCGCGGTCTTCAGCACGAAGTACGGAAAGCGCATCTCGACGAAGCCGGCGTCCGCGTCGAGCCGGGCGAGCATCGTCGTCATCAGGCGCTGCAGCATCGCCGGCGACACCGGCTCGTGCGCGTCCTGCAGGACCTCGAGGAAACGCGACATGTGCGTCCCCTTCACGTCCGGCGGCAGCGCGACGTACATGTCGACGGTGGCGACCGTCGGCTGCGGGCCGCGCGCGGTCATGACCGTCAGCGGATGGGTGATGTCCTTGACGCCCACCCGCTGGATGGCCAGGTTGCGGCGGTCGGGGTTCGACTGCACGTCGGGCAGGAAGATCTTCTCGGGGGCGTTCATCGATCGGCTCCGTGGGGTCTGACGGCCATGCTAACCGCCATTGACCGGAAAGTCACGAAATGACTGTTCGGTCTGCGTGGCCATCGGTCGCTACCGGGCCACAGACCTTTCCACGTCGCGGATGAGGAGGGGGTCGAGCGGGGCGACGGCGCTGGGGTAGGCCGCGATGATCCGCCCGTCGCGGCCGACCAGCCACTTGTGGAAGTTCCACTTCGGCGGCGATCCGCTGGCGCGGGCGAGTTCCGCGAAGAGCGGGTCGGCCCCGGGACCGGCCACGACCGTCTTGGCGAACATCGGAAACGCCACGCCGTACGTGTTGAAGCATAAATCGGCGATTTGTTTCGCCGAGCCGGGCTCCTGCTGTCCGAAATCGTTGGACGGGAAGCCCAGGACCACCAGCCCGCGCCCGCTGTAGCGCTTGTGCAGGGCCTCCAGACCCTCGTATTGCTGCGTGTAGCCGCAGTAGCTTGCGGTGTTCACGATCAGCACCACCTTGCCGGCGAACTGGCACAGGTCCTGGGGGACGTCGTCCTGCAGCCTCGGCGCCTTCCGGTCGAGCAGCGGCGGACAGGCCGGGCGTGTCGAGGGACGGGAAACCGTCTGCGCCATGGCCAAATTGTCCAGGTCAAATACCGGGCAGACGCCGACGGACAGGATGGCGACGGCGACCAGCGAGCGGAACCGGGTTTGACAAACCCTGCGGGTGACCATGTTGTCCTAGGCAATGCAAAAGCTGCGGCCTATACTAGGTGACCACACGCCCCAGGTCAAACCATGTCCTGGACAAACAGCCTCCTTGTCCAGGTGGGCGTCGCGGGCCACAGAGGCGGGGATGCAGTAACGGGATGAACGATCGCAACGCCACGCCGTCGCTGTCGCGCACGATCGCGGCTGTCGAGCGCGACACAGGACTCTCGAAGGACACCCTGCGGGTCTGGGAGCGGCGGTACGGATTCCCGCACCCCGATCGCGACCAGTTCGGCGAGCGCGTCTATCCGATCGAACAGGTCGACAAGCTGCGCGTGCTGCGCCGCCTGATGGACGCCGGCCACCGGCCCGGCAAGGTCATCCACCTTCCGATCGAGCATCTCCAGACGCTGGCGGCCGAGACCACCGGCTCCTCGGTCACGCCGCGCTCGATGGGCGACGCGAACGCCGAGCACGAGGACCTGCAGCGCTACCTCGAGCTGATCAAGGCGCACGAGGTCGATTCGCTGCGGCGGGCGCTGTCGCAGGCGCAGCTGCGCATCGGCATGGAGCGCTTCGTCACCGAGATCGTCTCGCCGCTGACCCGCATGGTGGGCGACGCCTGGGCCCGCGGCTATGTCGAGGTGTTCGAGGAGCACCTCTACACCGAGTCCATCCAGGTCGTGCTGCGCAGCGCCATCGGCACGATTCCGCAGCCGGCGCGCCGACCGCGCATCCTGCTGACGACGATCCCGCAGGAGCCCCACGGGCTCGGGCTGCTGATGGCCGAGGCGATCCTCGCGCTCGAAGGCTGCCGATGCGTGTCGCTGGGCGTGCAGACCCCGATCTGGGACATCGTGCTCGCCTCGAGCGCGCACCGCGCCGACGTGGTGGCGCTGTCGTTCTCGGCGGTGGTCAACCCGAACCAGGTGCTCGACAGCCTGGTCGAACTGCGCCAGAAGCTGCCCGCGGGCACCGAGATCTGGGCGGGCGGCAACTGCCCGATCCTGCAGCGTCGCCCGCCGGCCGACATCACCGTGCTCAACGAACTGATCGAGATCCAGCCGGCGATCCGCCGCTGGCGCGAGGCGCATCCGGAGGGATGAGCCGCGGGGCCGGCGAGCACCGCGGGAACAAGTCGTTCCTGCCCTCGAAGCCGTGCGCGCACTGCGCACGCCCGATGACCTGGCGCAAGCGCTGGGCGAACACCTGGGACTCGGTCCTCTACTGCTCGGATGGCTGTCGCATCGCTGCGGCTCGTGCTCGGCGACCAGCTGAGCCGGGCTAACCCCGCCCTCGCCGACCTCGACCCCGTCACCGATCGCGTCGCGCTGATCGAGGCGCCGGGCGAGGCCACGCACGTCCGCAGCCACAAGGCGCGGATCGCGCTGTTCCTGTCGGCGATGCGCCACTTCGCCGAGGCGCTGCGCGCCGACGGCCTGCCGCTCGACCATGTCCGGCTCGATGACGATCCGGAGCGGCCCGGCCTGGTCGCACGGCTCGAGCGCCTGATCGATGCGCACCGGCCTGCCGAGCTGGTGGTCTGCGAGCCGGGCGACTGGCGCGTGCTCGCCGACCTGCAGGACCTGTGCGCCCGCCGCGCGCTGCCGCTGCGGGTGCTGCCCGACACCCACTTCCTGTGCTCTACCGAGGACTTCGCCCGCTGGGCGGGGCGCGGCAAGACGCTGCGCATGGAGACCTTCTACCGCTGGATGCGCAAGCGCCACGGCGTGCTGATGGCCGAGGACGGCGAGCCCGAGGGCGGCCGCTGGAACTTCGACGAGGAGAACCGCGGCGCGTACCCGAAGCGCGGCCCGGGCCCGATCCCCGCGCCGGCGCGCTTCGAGCCGGACGCGATCACCCGTGAGGTGCTCGAGCTGGTCGAGCGCCGATTCGCCGACCATCCGGGCTCGCTCGCGTCCTTCGGCTGGCCGGTCAGCCGCGAGCAGGCGCTGGTGGCGCTCGCGCGCTTCATCGACACGCGGCTGGTGAACTTCGGCCGCTACCAGGATGCGATGTGGAGCGGCACGCCCTTCGGCTGGCATGCGCTGCTCGCCTCGAGCCTGAACCTCAAGCTGCTCGATCCCCGCGAGGTCGTCGCCGCGGCCGAGCGCGCCTGGCGCGAGCGCCCGCCCGCGGCCCGCGAGGGCGAGGCCGGCGCCTCGGCGCTCGCCGCGGTCGAGGGCTTCGTGCGGCAGGTGCTCGGCTGGCGCGAGTTCGTCCGCGGCGTCTACTGGCTCGACATGCCGGGCCTGGCCGATGCGAACCACTACGGCCACGATCGGGCGCTGCCGGCGTGGTGGTGGACCGGCGACACGCGGATGGCCTGCCTGCGCGATGCCATCGGCCAGACGATGCGCGAGGGCTATGCGCACCACATCCAGCGGCTGATGCTCACCGGCAACTTCGCGCTGCTCGCGGGGCTCGCGCCGCGCGAGGTCGCGGCCTGGTACCTCGCGGTCTACGTCGACGCGGTCGAGTGGGTCGAGCTGCCGAACGTGGCCGGCATGGCGCTCTACGCGAACGGCGGACGCTTCACCACCAAGCCGTACGTCGCGAGCGGCGCCTACGTCAAGCGCATGAGCAACCACTGCGGCGGCTGCGCGTACTCGCCCGAGCTGCGGACGGGGCCGCGGGCCTGCCCGATGACCACGCTGTACTGGCGCTTCCTCGACGCCCACGAGGCCGAGCTCGCCGGCAACCCGCGGACCGCGCTGATGGCGAAGAACCTCGCGCGGCTCTCCGCCGAGGAGCGTGGCGCGATCCGTGACTGGGGCGACGGGCTGCTCGCCGACGTCGACCGGATCTGAGCGGGCGGCGTGCGGCCGCCCGCGTCGGCGGGCCGGGGTCCGCAACGGGTCCGGATCAAGCCCCGGATCAGGCCTCGGATCAGGCGGCGTCGATCGGACCGGTGAACAGCGTCAGCACGCCGGTGTAGCCGTACAGCCGATGCTGGGCGATCTCGCCGTTGGCGAAGAAGCCGACCAGCGGGAACTCGCCGAGCTGCGACTGCAGGATCCCGACCTCGGCGCCCGCGGCACCGAACAGCGAGCGGCCGCGCGCCACGCAGGACACGTAGACGCCGCCGCGGATCGCGAGCCCGTCGGTCTCCAGCTCCTCGCGCAGCTCGGTGCAGGCCCGGATCAGGTCGGCCCGGGCGGCGCGCGCGTCGCGTGTGCAGAACACCGCGCGGTCGCCCTCCTGGGGCAGCGCCGCGACCGCGACCAGACGGTTGTGCGGATCGATACCGACGAGATTGCGGACGAGGTAGTCGCCGAAGCCCGGGCGCGGCCCGCGCGACGGGCCCTCGCCGTCGGCGAGCCCGACGAACAGGCCGGCGCGCACGCGCTCGGCCGGCAGCGCCCGCATCAGCGCGGCGCCGTCGCGCGTGGCGCGCACCGCCTCGTCGACGCCGAGGTCGGCGAGCAGCACGTCGAGCGCGGGCTGTCCGTCGAGCGTGCGGATCAGGTTCGAGCTGCAGGCCGAGATCACGTGCTCGCCCGCCAGCGGCGAGCAGCCCTGGGTGACCCGCATGCGCAGGTCCACGTCGGACGAGAACACGACGCCCGACAGCCCGCCGGAGAGCACGCGGTCGGCGACCTGCGGCAGCGGCGTGGCGCGGCCGCTCGAGATGCCGCCGAACAGCAGGCCCGAGGACACCTTGACCGCCATGTCCTCGACCAGCTCGGCGAGGTCGGGCGTGCCCGGGTCGGCATGCACCAGCGCCGACTGCGCCGCGACGGCGCCCGCGCTCGTGCGCGCCCCGGCCGGCGGCGGCGGCGTCGCGCCGGAGAACACGTGGAAGCCGTCGTCCGGCAGGTCGCAGAGCATCAGCGCGATCGCCGGTTCGTCGTCGTACTCGACGCCGGTGGCGACGACGGTGTGGCCGCAGGTGCCGGCCCAGTGCTCGACGCCGGTGCGCTGCACCAGCAGCCCGACGATCTCGCCGGCGTGCGGCGCGAGCGCGGCCGTCAGGTAGACGAGGCCGAGGTTGCCGCCGGGCGACCAGCCGGGCGTGTCGCGACGCCCGTCGATCTGGGCGAGCGCGAGCTCGGTCGCCATCCGCCAGTCGGGATGCGTGGCATGGCCGTGGCGGAACCGGGTCACGAACCCGCCTTGGGCGCACGCGGGGCCGGTGCGCGCCGCTTCTTCGCTGCCGGCTTGCGTGCGGCGGGGGCCTTGGCGGCGCCCGCGCCCCGGGTGCCGGCCGCGGTCTTCGCGACCGTGGGGGCCTTCGTGCCGGCCGCGGCCTTCGTGCCCGCTGCGCCGGGCTTGAGCGCACGCGGCATCGCGGCGCCCGCGAGGCCGCCGGCCGCCTTCATCGCGGTCGCGGCCGCATCCTGCAGGCCGCCTCCGGTCAGCGCAGCCTGGGCCACCTGGTTGAAGTTCTGCTGCAGCAGGTTCCACCAGGCCGTGGGGTTGATCCCGGGCAGCATCGCGGGCAGTTCGGGCTTCGGCGATGCGGCCTTGCCGGCGTCCTTCGCGGCCGGCGGCTCGGGCGGCGTCGGTGCAGCGGTCGGCTCGGGTTCCGGCGCCGGCGGGCGTGCCGCGCTGCGCGGCGGCGCGGCGGGCGCTGCGGCTGCTGCGGTTGCGCCGCCCTGCTGAGCGAGGTTCCCGAACGACGCACCGAAGGCCTTGACCGCGGCGAGCGTGCCGCGCTGGATCTCGAGGCCCTGGATGGTGCCGCGCAGCATGCTCAGGTTCATGTTCAGCCACTGCTCGACCGCCTTCAGGTCGGCG
>JAIYAG010000399.1 GCA_027489195.1 Burkholderiales bacterium
CAGTGGCCGGTCTCGTGCACCCAGCGCCCGCTGGCGAGCGCGGCCCGCGCCGGCACGCAGATCGGCGACGGCGTCAGCGCCTGCTCGAAGCGCGTGCCGCGCGCGGCCAGTGCGTCGAGGTTCGGCGTCTGCACCCACGGATGACCGGCACAGCCCAGGACGGGAGCGGACTGCTCGTCGGACAGCAGGATCAGGACGTTGCTCTTCATGGCGATCTCGGGGCGCGTGCGTCACGCGCGATGCAGGGGCGCAGCACCGAGGCCAGTTCCTGCGGATGGGTCCACATCGACTCGTGCCCGCCCGGCGCGACGGCGGTGGTCCAGTCCGGCTGCCCCGCGACCCTGTCGTGGTAGTGCGCGAAGCGGGACGCGGGCGGCCCGGCCGCCAGCAGGTAGTACTTGTTCCGCACCTGCCGCCATCGTCCGGTGATCCGCGGCACGTCCGTCATGGTCTTCAGCGGATGCGGCGTCAGCCGCTCGCGCAGCACCCGGTGCTCCGGCGAGTCCGGTTCGATGCCCCAGATCGACGGGTCCGGGGGCGGTACCTGAAGCCCGCCCAGCGCGCGTGCGCCCGCCAGCATCTGCGCCTGTCGCTCGGGCGGAAAGCCGTGCCAGCCGGGGACGCCATCGGTCGGGATCACGGCGTCGAGGTAGACGAGCGCCGCGATGCGTTCGGCCATGGTGTCCGCGACGGCGGTGATGAGGCTGCCGCCGTAGCTGTGGCCGACCAGCGTGACGGACCCGGCGTCCAGGGCGCGGACCGTGTCGCAGATGTCGTCGACGTGGGTCTGGAACCCGACCTCGGCCGAGAACTCCGGGAGCCGCTCGCCGAGCCCCGTCAGCGTCGGTGCGTGAACCCGCAGCCCGCCGACCGCGAGCAGCGGCGCGAGGCGCGCCCAGGCCCATCCGCCGTGCCAGCCGCCGTGCACCAGCACGACGTGGCACGGTGGCATCGGTTCGGCCGCCTCAGGAGGCGTCGACACGCTGGTAGTTCAGGTCGCGGGCGATGGTGTTCCAGCGCGCCAGATCCGCCTTGACCCGGACCGCGAACTCGGTCGGGCCGGTTGCCTGAGGCTCGAGGATCAGGGTCTCGAAGGCCTGCCTGACCCGTGCCGTGGCGACGGCCTTCGCGGTGGCGGCATGCAGCGCGGCGATGCGGTCGGCGGGCGTGCCGGCCGGCGCGAGCAGCCCGAACCACTCGTTGCCGGTGACGGCGTCGAGTCCGACCTCGCGCGCCGTGGGCACGTCGGGCAGCAAGGCGGAACGCCGCTCGGCCGTCGTCACGAGCACGCGCATCTTTCCGTCACGGTGCGGCTGGACCGCATTCGACAGCGCCGTCACGAACGCGGCGATGCGACCGCCGTACAGGTCGACGAGGATGTCCGGAGCGCCCTTGTAGGGCACGTGCAGCATCTCGACGCCGGCCGCCCGGGCGATCTGGGCGCCGAGGAAGTGGGGCGCCGATCCGGCGCCCGGCGACGCGTAGATCGCGTCCTTGGGGTTCGCCTTGCACCACGCGAGGAACTCGGCGAGCGTGCGTGCCGGCACGTGCGTGCCGATCGCCAGCGCGTTCGTCGACATGCACACCGTGCTCACCGGCGCGAAGTCGGTCTCGGTGTCGTAGGGCAGGCGGTTCAGCACGCTCGGATACAGCGTCATGATCGACGAGGGCGTCAGCAGCAGCGTGTTGCCGTCGGCCGGCGCCGACTTCACCGCGACGACGGCCAGGCGTCCGCCGGCACCCGGGCGGTTCTCGACGATGACCGGGCGCTCGAGCACGGTCTTCAGCGCCTCGGCCAGCTCGCGTGCGACGACGTCGACGACGCCGCCCGCCGGAAAGCCCACGACCAGGCGCAAGGGGTCCGTCCGGGCGAAGCCCACACGTGGGTCGACGAGCATCGCGGCGCCCAGCGCGGCGGCGAAGGTTCTTCTGTTCGGCATCGGTGTCTCCTCGGGGGCGGTGGGGTCAGCCCAGCCGCATCAGGGCATCGGCCAGACGGCCGGGATCGATGAGCATCACGGTGTGGTGCGGTTTCAGGCGGGGCCCACCGGCAAGGGCAGCGGATCCATCCGGTCGTCCGGCCGGCTCGCGAGCCGGTCCATCAGCTCGGCGCGCAGGCCGGCGAAGGCCGGGTCGTCGAAGCGGTTCACGGTCTCGTGCGGGTCGTCGCGCAGGTCGTAGAGCTCGCCCGCGCCGCTGAACGCATCGAGCGTCAGCTTGGCGTGGCGCGTGCGCACGCCGCGCAGGTCGAGCGCGACGCCACAGCGCTGCGGCCCGAGGCGCCACTCGGTCAGCGCGTGGTCGGGGCGCTCGGCCGCTCCCGCCGCGCCTTCGATCAGCGGCCGCAACGAGCGGCTGTGCCGCGCGTCGGGCATCGCCACGCCGGCGTAGTCGCCGAGCGTGGCCGCCAGGTCGATCGTCGATACCGGATCCGGCACGACACGGCCTGCGACCGGGCCTGCGATCGGCTCGGTGACCGGCCCGGGTGCGCGCACGATCAGCGGCACGCGCAGCAGGCCCTCGTAGAACATCGGGCCCTTGAGCACCAGGCCGTGGTCGCCGAGCCAGTCGCCGTGATCGGCGGTGAAGATCACGACGGTGTCGTCCGCCAGGCCGGTCTGCTCGAGCACCGCCATCAGCCGGCCGACCTGATGGTCCACCAGCGAGATCATCCCGTAGTAGTTGGCGATCAGCTCGCGCAGTTGCGCGTCCGTCTGCGCCGGCATGCGGGAGTACTCCTCGCGCACGCGCCGGGCCTGCGCGGAACCGCCCTGCGGCGCATTCTCGAGCGCGGCCCGGTGCCACCACGGGCGGCCCGTCAGATCGCGACCGCGCACCGGCGGCAGGTCCACGTCCTAGGGGCGATGCATCCAGCACCAGGGGGCCGGCGCGTCGAAAGGATGATGCGGGTCGGCGAACGACAGCCACGCACAGAACGGCGCATGCGGCTCGCCCCCGGACGCCGCGTCGCGCGCCCCGGCCTGACGGCGCAGGTACTCGACGCCGCGGTCGCCGACCCAGGTGCTGTTGTGCCAGGCGACGGGCAGCGCGCTGTGGTGGGTCTGCGCCGCGTGGGTCTCGGGCGGCAGGCGCTCGCGGTAGAGGCGGTCCTTGAGATCGCCGAGTCCGTCGGCGTGGTACCACCGCTCGTAGTGCAGGCCGCCCGGCGGCCGTTCGGGCAGCCAGTAGTTGTGGCCGAGCTGCATGAGCTCGACGTGCTCGAACCCCATGTACGGTCCGGACCAGTCGTCCGGGAATCGGTGCGAGCTGAGCACGTTCTCGCAGCGCCCGGTGGGCCCCTCCGAGTGGTTGCTGGAGAAGTGGGCCTTGCCGATGAAGGCCGTGGTGTAGCCGGCGCGTGTCAGCGTGCCCGCGAAGCCGCGCTCACCCGTGGCCTCGTCGAGGTCGATGCCGTTGTCGTGGGTGCCGTGGGTCAGCGGCAGCAGGCCGGTGAGCATCGACGACCGCGCGGGCATGCAGACCACGTTGGGCGTGATGCACGCATCGAACCGCGTCCCCTGTGACGCGAGCAGGTCGAGGTGGGGCGTGCGCACGCGCCGGCCCGCCACGCCGAGGCAGTCGCCGCGGTGCTGGTCGCTGGTGATCAGCAGCAGGTTCATCGACCGGGCTCCCCGGGCAGGCCGCGCGTCGCGCTAGTCATCGGCGGTGTAGCCGCTCGCCTTGATGACCGGGCCCCAGCGGTCGTGGTCGCGCTTCAGGCGCGCCGCGTACTCGACCCGGCTCAGCGACAGCGGAGAGAACTCCTGCCTGCGCAGCGCGGCGGTCACCCGGGGGTCGCTCGCGGCCTTGCGGATCACGCCTTCGAGCTCGGCGACCTTGCCCTCGGGCAGGCGCGACGAGCCGAAGACCCCGAAGCTCTCGGTGATCACGAGGTCGGGGTAGCCGAGCTCCTTGAAGGTCGGCACATCGGGCAGCTCGTCCAGCCGTCGTTCGCCGGTGAAGGCCAGGATGCGGAGCTTGCCCTGCCGATACGGCTGGACGAGGTTGGGCAAGGTCGTGGCCAGCGCGGGCACGGTGCCGCCGATGACGTCGACGGTGGCGGCGGCTCCGCCGCGGTAGGGGACATGGGTGAACTCGAAGCCCGCCGCACGGCCGAACATCACCCCCATGAAGTGCATCGCCGTGCCGCCGCCGGGGGTCCCGTAGCTGGCCTTGCCCGGATTCGCCTTGGCCCACTCGACGAACTCGCGCAGCGAGCGTGCCGGGGTGCCCGGGCCGACGCCGAGGCCGAAGCTGAACTCGCAGACCGCGCCGAGCGCGACCAGATCCTTCAGGGGATCGTGCTTGAGGTTGCGGTAGACGTGCGGAAAGATCGTCGCGTTGCCGCCCGGCATGAAGACCAGCGTGTTGCCGTCCGGCGGCGCGTTCAGCGCCTGCTCGGTGGCCAGCCGGCCCGCCGCACCCGTGCGGTTCTCGACGACGATGGCGACACCCTGAGTCCGCATCGCTTCGGCGAACTCGCGCGCGACGACGTCGACAGCGCCGCCGGGTGGATAGCCGACGAGCAGCGTGACGGGGCGGCCGGCCTGGGCCCCGGCAGGCCGTGCCGCGGCCGCGAGGCCCGCGACGGCGAGGATGTTCAACGTCGTACGGCGATTCACGCGCATGTCGGACCCTCGAGCCTCGTGGTCGATGTGCGGGGAGTATGGAAAGCGGCGGAGCGCGGTTCAGTCACCGTGGTTACACTTCGGCGATGGTCAGGGAGAACCCGTTCGAGCGCGAGAGCCGCCGGCTCAACCGGCTGTTCGCGCTCGAACTGCTGGCGTGCATCGACGCCAGCGCCTATCCCGCCCGGAACGTGACCACCGGCCGCGCGGTGATGCGCACGGGAACCTTGCCCAAGGCCTTGCCGTTCGTCGAAGCCGGCGCGCTTCAGGCGGTCATCCACACGGGCGACGACGGGCAGCGTGTCGTGCCGGCCACCTTCGAGGCCGGCGAGATCGCGATGTGTTCCATGCTGTTCTCGGCCAGTGCGGTGCACGCGGACATCGTGACCGCCCGGCCCTCGAGGCTGCGCTGGTTACCCCGGGACGTGGTGGAGTCGGCCGTGGTGGCCCAGCCGCGGCTCGGTGCGCCGCTCATCCGCTTCTTCGCTCAACGACTGCGCGAAGTCCAGATGCGCGAGCGGATCTGGCTGTCGCGCGGCCTGAAGGCGCGTGTCTGGGCGACGCTGATGCGCGAAGTGGCGAACGCCGGTCCGGACCCGGACGATCGTTCGGTGGTGCTGCTGACGCACGAGGCGCTGGCCGAGCGTGCGGGCGTGAGCCGGCCCAGGCTCTCGATGACGCTCAAGGCGATGGAGCGGGAAGGGCTCGTGCGCATCGGCCGAGGCCGCATCGAGGTGCTCGGGCACTGAGAGCGACGTCGGGGGCGACCGCCCCCACCATGCAGGAAACAAGGAATAGCCTCCGATAAATCGATTGGACGGTCCCCGCCTCCCTGCGCACCATCGTCCGGATGCACGACCTGCTCTTCCGTGGCGCCCGGGTGATCGATGGCAGCGGCTCGCCGGCACGACTCGCCGACGTGGTCGTGGACGCGGGTCTGATCGCCGAGATCCGCGATGCCGAGGCCTCGGATCGGCCGGCCGATGCCCGGCAGGTGGTGGCCTGCGACGGGCTGGTCCTCGCACCGGGCTTCATCGACGTCCACACGCACGACGACGCCCTGATGCTGGAGCGCGCGCCGCTGGACCGGGCTCACCCGAAGCTCTCGCAGGGCGTGACCACGGTGGTGACCGGCAACTGCGGCATCAGCCTGGCGCCGCTGGACGCGTCCGCGGTTCGTGACCTGCCCGCGCCGCTGAACCTCCTGGAACGCGCGGCCTTCCGGTTCGCCAGCATGGCGGCCTACCTGGACGCGCTGGTTGCTCAGCCTCCGGTGTGCAACGTGGTGGCGCTGCTGGGCCACACCAGCCTGCGCGTGAAGCACCTGTCGGACCTGGAGCGCGAGGCGACGGAGGCACAGGCCGAGGCCATGGCGTCGGACGTGGGCGCGGCCCTGCGGCAGGGCGCCTGGGGGCTGTCGACGGGGGTGTTCTACCCGCCGGCCCGCGCCGCGACCACGACGGAGCTGATCGCGGTGGCCCGGCCGCTCGGCCCGGCGGGCGGGCTGCTGACGATGCACATCCGCGACGACGCGGCCCACATCGAGGCGGCCCTGCAGGAGGCCTTCGACGTGGGCCGCGGCGCGAACGCGCCCCTGGTGATCTCGCACCACAAGGTCTCGGGCCAGGCGAACCACGGGCGCTCGTCCCGGACCCTGGCCCTGATCGAGGCGGCCAGCCTGCAGCAGGACGTCTGCCTCGACTGCTACCCGTACGACGCCGGCAGCACGATGCTGATTCCGGACCGGGTGCACCTGGCGCGCGAGGTGCTGGTCACCTGGTCGAGCGCCGAGCCGGCGGCGGCCGGCCGCTCGCTGTTCCAGATGGCGCGCGAGCGCGGGCTCACGCCGCAGGCGATGGCCGAGCAGCTCGTGCCGGCGGGCGTCGTCACCTTCACGATGGACGAGGCCGACGTGCGCCGCATCATGAGCCACCCGCTGACGATGATCGGCTCGGACGGCCTGCCGCACGATCCGCATCCGCACCCCCGCCTGTGGGGCAGCTTTCCGCGTGTGCTCGGGCGCTATGCGCGCCACCACGGCCTGTTCCCGCTGGAGACCGCGGTGCGCAAGATGACGGCGTGGCCGGCGGCACGCTTCGGTCTGGACCGTGCCACCTCGCGTCGCGCCGCCCGCGGCCGGATCCAGCAAGGGTGGGCGGCGGACCTGGTGCTGTTCGATCCGGCCCGGGTGCTCGACAACGCCGACTACAGCGCGCCGACTCGGCCCAGCAGCGGCATCGCCGCGGTGTACCTGGCCGGTGTGCTGGCGTCCGAGCGCGGCCTGACCGTGAATGCCCACGCTGGGCAGGCCCTGCGTCGCGTGGGCTAGCAACGCAGTGCCCGGGCCGTGGGCCCGGGTTCCCGATGTGTCTTTCGATCCGATTCGTCCCAAGGAGTTCCCGATGTCCAAGGCGTCTCGCCACCTTCCTCGTCGAGAGGCGATGCTCGGCCTGGCCGCAGCCGCCGCGCTGCCGCACGCGGCCTGGGGCCAGACACCGTATCCCAGCCGACCGATCCGATTCGTCGTGCCGTTCGCCGCGGCCAGCGGCGCCGACATCGTGTGCCGCGCCCTGACGCAGGCCTTGCCGGGCGTGCTGGGGCAGCCGGTCATCGTCGAGAACCGCGGCGGCGGGGCCGGGTCCATCGGCTCGGTCGAGATCGCGAAGGCCGCGCCCGATGGCTACACCATCGGCTACGGCAACGTGGGCACCTTGTCGATCAACCGCTCGCTGCTGTCCTCGCTGCCGTACAACCCCGACGGGTTCACGCCGATCGCGACCATGGGCCGGGTGCAGAACGTGCTGGTGGTGCGCAACGACCTGCCGGTGAAGACCGTGCAGGAGCTGATCGCCTACGCGCGCAGGAACCCGGGCAAGCTGAACATGGCCTCGGGGGGCAACGGCACCACGGGGCACTTGGGAGGCGAGCTCTTCAAGGCGATGGCCGGGGTCTTCATGGTCCATGTGCCGTATCGCGGCGCGTCGCAGGGCCTGGCGGACCTGATGGGCGGCTCGGCGGACCTGATGTTCGACAACATCTCGTCCGCGGTGCCGCATGTCCGGAACGGACGCGTGCGTGCGCTGGGCGTCACCGGCGCGCAGCGGTCACCGGTGATGCCCGAAGTGCCGACGATCCAGGAGGCGGGCCTGAAGGACTACGAGACCACCGCCTGGGGCGGCGTGGTCGGCCCGCCGGGCATGCCCGCCGAGCTGGTGCAGCGCCTGAACCGCGACATCAACCGCACGCTGGAGCTGCCAGCCGTCAAGGAGCGCTACGCCGCCATGGCCTTCGAGATCCAGGTCGGCGCGCCCGAGGCCCTGATGGTGCTGGCGCGTGCGGAAGCGCCGCGCTGGGCCGACGTGGTGCGCCGATCGGGCGCGAAGATGGAGTGAGTCGCTCGCCGGCGTGGCGCCCGGTCCGGTCGCCGCGCCGCGCTCACGCCGCCGCCGGCCGCACCCATCCCTTGCCGGGCACGGCGTCGAGCAGACTGCGGGTGTACGCATGCTGCGGGTTCGCGAAGATGTCGGCCGTGGCGCCGGCCTCGACGAGCTGCCCCTTGCTCATGATGGCGATCTCCTCGCACACGGTGGCCGCCACGCGCAGGTCGTGCGTGATGAACAGCAGCGACAGGCCCATCTCGCGGCGCAGCTCGTCCAGCAGCTCCAGCACCTGCTTCTGCACCGACACGTCGAGCGCGGACACCGGCTCGTCGGCGACGATGAGCTTGGGGCGCACGGCCAGCGCGCGCGCGATGCCGATGCGCTGGCGCTGCCCGCCGCTGAACTCGTGCGGGTAGCGGTCGATCGCCTCGGGCTTGAGGCCCACGCGGCGCAGCAGCTCGCGTGTCTCGGCATGCGCCTGCTCGCGGGACACGCCCTGCACGCGTGCGCCCAGCGACACGATGTCGCCGACGGTGTGGCGCGGGTTCAGCGACGCGAACGGATCCTGGAACACCATCTGCACGTGCCGGCGCAGCGGGCGCATCTCGCTGCGGCTGCGGCCGGTGAGCCGTTCGCCGTCGAGCAGGATCTCGCCGCCGTCGGCCTGCTCCAGGCCGATGATGCAGCGCGCGAGCGTGCTCTTGCCCGAGCCCGACTCGCCCACCAGCGCCAGCGAACTCTGCCGCGCGACGGTGAGGCTCACGCCCTGCACCGCGGCCACCGTGCGGCGGTTGCGGCTGAACAGGCCGCCCGAGCTGCGGTAGGTCTTCTGCAGCGCCTTGACCTGCAGCAGCGGCGTCGTGTCAGGCGCGGCGGTCGCGGCACTGCGTGCACGTGGCTCCAGTCGCGGCACGGCGGCCACCAGCGCCTGGCTGTACGCGGCCTGCGGGGCCTCCAGCACCTGCTTCGCGTCGCCGGCCTCGACGATCTCGCCGTGGCGCATCACCACGACGCGGTCGGCGATCTCGGCCACCACGCCGAAGTCGTGCGTGATGAACAGCACCGCCGTGCCGTGCTTGCGCTGCAGCTCCTTCATCAGGTGCAGGATCTGCGCCTGCGTGGTCACGTCCAGCGCGGTGGTGGGCTCGTCGGCGATGATCAGCGCCGGCTCCAGCGCCAGCGCCATCGCGATCACCACGCGCTGGCGCTGGCCGCCGGAGAGCTGATGCGGGTAGCTGTCGATCAGGCGCTCGGGTTCGGGCAGGTGCACGTCGGCGAGCAGCGCGAGCACGCGCCTGCGCCGGTCCGACGGGCTCATGTCGGTGTGCACCTCCAGCACCTCGTCGATCTGCCGGCCCACCTTCATCAGCGGGCTCAGCGCCGTCATCGGCTCCTGGAAGACCATGGCGATGCGGCCGCCCCGGATGGCGCGCATGTCGTCCTCGCCGAGCTGCGCCAGATCGCGGCCCTCGAAGACGATGTGCCCACCCGTCACGCGCAGGTGCGGCTTGGGCAGCAGGCCCATGATGGCCTTGCCCATCACGGACTTGCCGGAGCCCGACTCGCCCACCACGCACAGGATCTCGCGCGGCCGCACGTCGAGGCTGATGCCGTCGACGGCGTGCGGCCGGTCCGACCACGGCGGCAGCGACACGACGAGCTGCTCGATGCGCAGCACCGGCGCGGCCGGCTGCGGACTGTCGGGGCGCTCGGTCATCGCGCGCTCACAGGTCCGCCAGCCGCGGGTTCAGGGCGTCGTTGAGCCCCTCGCCCACCAGGTTGATCGACAGCACGGTGACGAGGATCACCACGCCCGGCACGGTGACCAGCCACCAGGCGTCGCGCAGGAACGAGCGACCCGCCCCGACCATGAAGCCCCAGCTCATCTGGTTCGGTGCGCCCAGGCCCAGGAACGACAGCGCGCTCTCCACCAGGATGGCGGTCGCCACCAGCAGCGAGCCGGTGACGATCAGCGGGCTCAGCGTGTTGGGCAGCACCTGGGTGACCAGGATGGCCAGGTCGCGCTGGCCGGCCACCACCGCGGCCTGCACGAACTCGCGCGACTTGACCGACAGCACCTCGCCCCGCACCACGCGGGCGATCGGCGGCCAGCTCACCACCGCGATGGCGATGACGAGGTTGGTGGCCGAGGGCGACAGCACCGCGATCAGCACGATGGCGAACAGGAACGACGGGATGGTCTGGAAGAACTCGGTCAGGCGCATCAGCAGGTCGTCCACCCAGCCGCCGAAGTAGCCCGCCAGCGCGCCCACCGCGGTGCCGAACGCGACGGCGGCCAGCGTGGCCAGCACCGCGATGAGCAGGGTGGTGCGCGAGCCGTGGATCAGGCCGGCCAGCACGTCGCGCCCCAGGCTGTCGGTGCCGAGCAGGAACTGCCCGGCCGGATGGCCGAAGGGCGCGCCCACGATGGCGAACGGATCGCGCGGGGCCAGCAGGTCGGCGAAGACCGCCATCAGCAGCACCAGGGACAGCCAGGCCAGGCCGATGACGACCCGGGGGTTGGTGAGGAAGCGACTCCGGAAGCTCTTCATCGCGTGCGCCTCAGCCCATCCGGATGCGCGGGTCGAGCGCCACGTACACCACGTCGACCAGCAGGTTGATCAGCACCACCAGCACCGCCGACATGAAGAAGATGCCCAGCAGCAGGTTGTAGTCGCGTGCGAACAGCGACTGGTAGGCGAGCTGCCCGAGACCCGGCCACGCGAAGACCGCCTCCACCACCACCGAGCCGCCGAGCAGTGCGCCGAACTGCACGCCGGCCATCGTCACCACCGGCAGCAGCGCATTGCGGAACACGTGGCGGGTGGTGATCTGCGCGTGCGTCAGGCCCTTGGCGCGCGCCGTGGTCACGTAGTCCAGGCCGCGCTGCTCCAGCATCGAGGCGCGCATCAGCCGCGCGTACAGCGCCACGTAGAACAGCGACAGCGTCACCGTGGGCAGCACCAGGTGGTGGGCGATGTCCTTGACCCGGGCCCAGCCCTCGTTGAAGGCGACCACGTCCTCCATCCCCGAGGTGGGGAACCACGCGAGCTTGATGCTGAAGAACAGCACCAGCATCAGCCCGACCCAGAACAGCGGCATCGCGTAGAACACCACCGCGGCCACCGAGATGACATGGTCCTTCCAGGTCCGCACCCACAGCGCCGCGAGCACGCCCATGCCCACGCCCACGCCGAGCGAAACCACCAGCGTGGCGCCCATCAGCAGCAGCGTCGGGCCCATGCGGGCGAGGATCAGGTCGAGCACCGGCGCGCTCTGGCGGAACGAGTAGCCCAGGTCCAGGGTCAGCAGGTTGCCCAGGTAGGCCAGCAGCTGCACGTACACCGGCTTGTCCTGCCCGAAGCGCGCGCGCAGCGCGTCGATGTATTCCTTGGGTGCGCCGCCCGCCTCGCCGGCCAGCACCGTGGCGAGGTCGCCCGGCGCGAGCTGCAGCAGCAGGAAGTTGACGATCACCACCAGCAGCACGACCGGCAGGGTCTGCAGCAGGCGGCGCAGGATGTAGGCACCCATGGGCAGCGCTCCGTCCGCTCGCGCCGGCGGGGTGGCCGGCGTGGCGGGTGTGGGTGGGGGCGGACGGCGCTGCCGGCCGCGAGGCCGGGCGGGCCCCGTCGGACTTACTGACGGTTCGCGGTGGCGAAGTTGCCGTAGATGCCCAGCGGCGTCTCGATCACGTTCTTGAACTGCTTGTTGATCACGGTCGGGTAGCGCAGCTCGAGCACGTACACCACCGGGCTCGCGTCGGACACGCGCTTGACGAGCTCGGCGTAGAGCTTGCCCCGTTCGGCGTCGTTGGTCTCGACCGTGGCCTTGTCCATCAGTGCGTCGGTCTCCGGGCTGCTCCAGCGCGAGCCGTTCACGAACACGGTGCCCGGCCGGATGCGATCGGAGTGGAAGCCGCGGTGCACGCCGATCACCGGGTCGGCGAGGTTGAACAGGAAGTTGGAGGTGATGGCGAAGTCGTAGTCGGTGTAGGTGCGCTTGAGCCACTTGGGCAGGTCTTCGTAGCGCAGCGTGACCTTGATGCCGACCTGCTGCAGCTGCTGCTGCACGGCTTCGCCGAAGCGCTGCCACTCCTCGCCGTACGGCGTGATGTCGTGCGTGATCTCGAAGCGCACGCCGCCGTCCTTGCGCGGCAGGCCGGCTTCGTCCAGCAGCCTGTTGGCCCGCGCCACCCGGTCGGCCACCGTGTAGTCGGTGCCCGCCGCGAACAGGCCCGCCGGCTCGAAGTTGCTGCTGATCGGGCCCACGGCCGGCTTGCCGAGGCCGAACCACACGTTGTCGATCGCGAACTTGCGGTCGACGGCGTAGCTGATGGCCTGGCGCACCTTCGGGTTGTCGAACGGCGGCTGCTTGGTGTTGATGATCATCTCGACCATCGGCGAGACCATCTCGGTGCCCGCCGACGTGATCTCCAGGCTGGGCAGCGCACCCAGGCGCTTGACGTCGTTGTAGGGCACGGCGCCCAGGCCGGCGACGTGCGCCTCGCCCTTCTCGAGCGCGGCCGTGCGGGTGGACGCATCGGCGATGAAGCGCACCACGACGCGATCGAGGTAAGGCAGGCCCTTGCGCCAGTAGTTCGGGTTCTTGTCGAGCCGGACCAGCTCGCCCCGACGCCACTCGACGAACTTGAACGGGCCCGAGCCGATCGGCTGATTGGCGTTCGGATGGGCCTTGATGTCGCCCTGACCGTAGATGTGCTTGGGCAGCATCGGGCTTTCGTAGCCGGACAGCGCCTTCATCAGGTAAGGCGCCGGCTTGGCCAGCCGGAAGATGACCGTCGTGGCGTCGGGCGTGTCGACCGCCGTGACCTCGCGGAACGTCGAGATGCCGCGCGGGTGGTTCTTCTTCAGCACCTCCATCACGGTGAACTGGACGTCGGCCGAGGTCAGCGGCTTGCCGTCGTGGAACACCACGTCGCTGCGCAGCTTGAAGGTGATCGTCTTGCCGTCGGGCGCGACCGTCCAGCTCTCGGCGAGGCTCGCCTTGGGCTTGAGGTCGAAGCCGTACTCGAGCAGGCCGTCGAACACCTTCGCGGTCACCTGACCGATCGGGCCCGCGGTGCTGATGTAGGGCGCGAGGTTCGGCGGCTCGGGCTGGGTGATCTGCACCAGCGTGCCACCGGGCTTCTGGGCCCAGGCCGGGGCACTCAGGGCCAGCGCGAACGCGGCACATGCCGCGACGATCAGGGAACGGGACATGGCTGGGAATCCTTCGAGGAGGAATGGTGCCGCGAGGGGAAGGCGCCGAAGCACTATAGATAAGCCCTCGTTTAGGCGGCAAGTGGCCCCACCCGCGCACGGCGCGGTGCGTGCGGCCCCAAGGTGGGGCGGCCGATCACATCGGACACGACGCGATGCGTGAAGGGTCCGGGTGCCGTGGCACGGCTGCGAGCACCCGCGCGGACGGTGTGCCGGCCTCGGCGATTCGGCCCGATTCATGCAGGAATCAAGGGGAAAACGCGACGTGCGAGGCAGCGGACATGTCGTCGACGGACTGCGTGTCGCGGCGCGGCGCGCCCGCTTCGAGCGGCGAGGCGCGTCATCGATTCCGCCCGTGCACTTCCCGTGCACTATCCACCAAACGAAAAATACACTTCGAAAATTCGATTGGACGCAGTCGGCTGCGCTGCGCAGCATCCCTTCACTCACTCAGCCTGAAGATCGCCCTTGGACATCGCTCGATTCCCTCGCGTTCGGCTCGGGCACTTCCCGACGCCGCTGGAGCCGCTGGAGAACCTGACCCGTGCGCTCGGCGGGCCGCGCCTCTGGATCAAGCGCGACGACTGCACCGGGCTGTCCACCGGCGGCAACAAGACGCGCAAGCTCGAGTTCCTGATGGCCGAGGCCCAGGCACTGAAGGCCGACGTGGTGATCACCCAGGGCGCTACCCAGTCCAACCATGCGCGGCAGACGGTGGCCGCGGCGGCGCGCCTGGGCATGCACTGCCACATCCTGCTCGAGGATCGCACCGGCAGCACCGACCCGGACTACACCGACAACGGCAACGTGCTGCTCGATCGCCTGCACGGCGCCACCGTCGAGCGCCGCGCCGGCGGCAGCAACATGCAGGCCGAGATGGAGGCGGTGGCGGCCCGGCTGACCGATGCCGGTCGGCGCCCCTACGTGATTCCCGGAGGCGGCTCGAACCCGCTGGGCGCACTGGGCTACGCGAACGCCGCGCTCGAACTCGTCAGCCAGGCCACCGATCGCGGCCTGCGCATCGATCACCTCGTGACCGCCACCGGCAGCGCCGGCACGCAGGCCGGCCTGGTGGTCGGGCTGCAGGCCCTGAACAGCCCGATCCGTCTGCTCGGCATCGGCGTGCGCGCCCCACGCGAGCGGCAGGAGGCCATGGTCCACGACCTGGGCTGCCGCACCTGGGACCTGCTGGGCCTGCGCGGCGAGCTGCCCCGCGAGGCGGTCGTCGCCAACTGCGACTACGTGGGCGGCGGCTACGGCGTGCCGACGCCGGGCATGGTGGAGGCGGTGACCCTGCTCGCGCGGACCGAAGGCCTGCTGCTCGACCCGGTGTATTCGGGCAAGGGCATGGCCGGCCTGATCGACCTGATCCGCAAGGGCGCGTTCAAGCAGGACGAGAACATCGTCTTCCTGCATACCGGCGGATCGGTGGCGCTGTTCGGCTATCCGTCGACCTTCGGGCCTGCACTACGCTGACGCGAGCATCGGTATGATCGGCGGCGATGGAACTCAAGTGGCTCGACGACTACATCGCGCTCATCGAGACCGGCAGCTTCTCGGCCGCGGCCAAGCGCCGGCATGTGTCGCAGCCCGCCTTCTCGCGTCGCATCCAGATGCTCGAGGAGTGGCTGGGCGTCACGCTGATCGATCGTGCACGCAAGCCGCTCCGGTTCACCCCGGTCGCGAGCGAGAACCATGCGGCGTTCCGCGGCCTC
>JAIYAG010000520.1 GCA_027489195.1 Burkholderiales bacterium
CGCGGCCGGGTGGTCTGGCTCGATTTCTGGGCCTCCTGGTGCGGGCCCTGCAGGCAGTCCTTCCCCTGGATGGAGGCGATGCACCAGCGCCACGGCGCACAAGGCCTGCAGGTGATCGCCGTCAACCTCGACACCAAGCCCGAGGCGGCCCGCCGCTTCCTCGCCGAGCACCGCGCCTCGTTCACCGTCGCCTTCGACCCGGCCGGCGACAGCGCCCGGCGCTACGCGGTGCGCGCGATGCCGACCTCGGTGCTGATCGGCGCCGACGGCCGCATCCGCACGGTCCACGCGGGCTTTCGCGACGAGGACCGCGCGCCCCTCGAGACGGCACTGCGCGAAGCGCTCGCGGCGAGGGCGGCTTGATGGCGCGCCTGCTGCTGCTGCTGGCGCTCGGCGCCGTCGGCACGGGCTGCAGCGGACCGGTCGCGGTCCAGGCCTGGGAGAAGGGCGAGCTCGCCCGACCCGAGATGCGCTTCGACGCGGGTTCGCTCGAGAGCCGCATGAGCGAGCAGGTCTATCCGAGCAAGGAAGGCTCCTCCGGCGGGACCGGCGTGGGCGGCGGCGGCTGCGGCTGCAACTGAGCGCCCCCGGATGGACACCCCCCGCCCCCCGATCGCCCCGGCCCTGCTCGCGGCCGCGCTCGCGCTGCCCGGCGTGTGCCCGCAGGCGGCCGCTCAGGCGCCGCCCGAACGCGCCCAGCTCGATGTGCGCTGGCTCCGCTACATGGATTCGCAGCCGGGCCTGAAACGCATCCGCGTCGACACCCCGTCGATCGGGCTGCGTGTGCCGGTGGGGGACCGCTGGAGCTTCGAAGGCGTGACCAGCTACGACGCGGTGTCGGGCGCCTCGCCGCGCTGGCACTCGTCGATCTCGGGCGCCTCGCGGATGCACGACGAGCGCACCGCCGGCGACGTGCGCGTCACGCGACACTGGGACCGCGCGACGCTGTCGGTCGGCGGCGCCTACTCGAGCGAGCACGATTACGTCTCGCGCGCGCTGTCGCTGCGCGCCAGCGTGGCCAGCGCCGACAACAACCGCACCTGGAGCTTCGGCCTGGGGCGTGCGGACGACCGCATCGACCCGGTCAACCGTGTCGTGATCGACGAGCGCCGCCGCACCACCGACCTGCTGCTCGGCGTCACCCAGGTGCTGACGCCGGTCGACATCGTGCAGCTGAACGTGACGCACGCACGCGGCGAGGGCTACTACTCCGATCCGTACAAGTCGCTCGACAAGCGGCCCCGCGAGCGCGTGCAGACCGCTGTGCTGCTGCGCTGGAACCACCACTTCCAGGGCCCGGGCGCGACGATGCGCCTCGGCTGGCGCGCCTACACCGACAGCTGGGACGTGCGCTCGAACACGCTCACCGGGGAATGGGTGCAGCCGCTGGCCGGCGGCTGGACGCTGACGCCGTCGCTGCGCTACTACACGCAGAGCGCCGCGAACTTCTTCTACGGGCCGACCTACGATCCGACGCTGGGCGAGCCGTTCCCGGTCGGGTACATCACCGACATGGGCGCGCTGCGCTCGCCCGATGCGCGCCTGTCGGCGTTCGGTGCGGCGACCGTGGGCATGCGCGTGGCGAAGGCCATCGACCGCTCGAACCTGGTCGACTTCAAGGTCGAGTACTACGAGCAGCGCGGCGAATGGCGTGTCGGCGGCCCGGGCACCGGCGGCCTCGCGCCGCTGCGGGCGACGATCATGCAGGTCGGGTTGACGCACCTGTTCTGATCCGGCGAGCATCGGTGATGCTGCGCCCCTTCGGCATCACCTTCGACGCGATGGCGAGCCGCTGCGAGGTCCGGCTCGCCGCGCCCGACGAGGCGCGTGCGAGCGCCTGGGCACAGCGCGCGATCGACGAGGTCCGCCGCATCGAGACCAAGTACTCGCGCTACCGCGACGACAGCGTGGTGGCGGCGATCAACCGCGGCGCAGGCGCCGCCCCCGTCACGGTCGACGCCGAGACGCAGGCCCTGCTCGGCTATGCCGACGCGCTCTGGCGCGACAGCGGCGGACGCTTCGACGCCACCTCGGGCGTCCTGCGCCGCGCCTGGGACTTCCGTCGCGGCACCGTGCCCGAGGACGCCGCGCTCGACGCGCTGCGCCCGCTGATCGGCTGGCAGGACGTCGAGCGCGACGGCGCATCGGTCCGGCTCCCGCGCCGCGGCATGGAGCTCGACTTCGGCGGCTTCGGCAAGGAGTACGCCGCCGACCGGGCGGCCGAGGCGCTGCGCGCGGCGGGCGCGCGCCACGGCTTCGTCGACCTCGGTGGCGACATCCGCGCGATCGGGCCTCAGCCCGACGGCGCACCCTGGTCGATCGCGATCCAGGACCCGCGCGACCCGGGCGGCACGGTCGCCGCCTTCGCGCTCGCCGAGGGCGCGGTCTGCACCAGCGGCGACTACGAACGCTTCTTCGAGCGCGACGGCGTGCGCCACTGCCACCTGCTCGATCCGCGCACCGGCCGGTCGGTGCGCCACTGGCGCTCGGTCACGGTGGTCGCGCCGGTCGCGGTGGCCGCCGGCGGCTACACGACGATCGCGATGCTGCTCGAGGCCGATGCGCCCGCCCACCTCGAGCGCACCGGCCTGCCCTGGCTCGCGGTCGGGCCCGACGGCACGCTGTTGTCCTCGCCCGGGCTCGGCTGAAGCGCGGCCGCGGCCGCCTCGCGCGCGGGCCGAGGCCGCCGCGGGGACGGCCCCGCGCACGCCCGGGCAGGCCGCCCCCGCCGCTCCGATAGAATGCACCGATGATCGAACACGACCGCCTGATCGCGCCCGGACCGGCCTCGCCGGCCGAAGAGGCGGTCGAGCGCGCGCTGCGCCCGAAGGCGCTCGCCGACTACGTCGGCCAGCCGCGCATCCGCGAGCAGCTCGAGATCTTCGTCAGCGCGGCCCGCAAGCGCGGCGAGGCGCTCGATCACCTGCTGCTGTTCGGGCCGCCGGGGCTCGGCAAGACGACCCTCGCGCACATCGTCGCCGCCGAGATGGGGGTCAACCTGCGCCAGACCTCGGGCCCGGTGCTCGAGCGCCCCGGCGACCTCGCGGCGCTGCTCACCAACCTCGAGAAGAACGACGTCCTCTTCATCGACGAGATCCACCGGCTGAGCCCGGTCGTCGAGGAGATCCTGTATCCCGCGCTCGAGGACTTCCAGATCGACATCATGATCGGCGAGGGCCCGGCCGCGCGCTCGATCAAGCTCGACCTGCAGCCGTTCACGCTGGTCGGCGCCACCACCCGCGCCGGCATGCTGACCAATCCGCTGCGCGACCGGTTCGGCATCGTCGCGCGTCTCGAGTTCTACGACGTCGACGACCTCACGAAGATCGTGACCCGCTCGGCCGCGCTGCTCAAGGCCCCGACCGACGACGGCGGCGCGCGCGAGATCGCGCGGCGCGCCCGCGGCACGCCGCGCATCGCCAACCGACTGCTGCGCCGGGTGCGCGACTACGCCGAGGTCAAGGCCCAGGGCGTGGTCACCGCCGAGGTCGCCGACCGGGCGCTCACCATGCTCGACGTCGATCGCATCGGCCTCGACACCATGGACCGGCGGCTGCTGCTGGCCGTCATCGAGAAGTTCTCGGGCGGCCCGGTCGGGCTCGACAACGTCGCGGCCGCGATCGGCGAGGAGCGCGACACCATCGAGGACGTGCTCGAGCCCTACCTGATCCAGCAGGGCTTCCTGCAGCGCACGCCGCGCGGGCGGGTCGCATCGGCCGCCGCCTGGCGGCACTTCGGGCTCGCCGCCCCGGACCGGCAGCCCGCCACGGACCTCTTCGACGGCGTCGACGGCGGCGCCGCATGAGCGCACCGGTCGATCACAACGACTTCGTGTGGCGGCTGCACGAGGCGACGCCCCGCACCTGGGTCACCCCGACGCTGATCACGCTCAACGTCGCGGTCTGGCTGCTGAACCTGCTCTCCGGCCTGTCGCCGATGTCGCCGAGCGCGCAGGAGCTGGCCCTCTGGGGCGGCAACTTCCTGCCGCTGACGCTCGAGCAGCCGTGGCGGCTGCTGTCGGCGATGTTCCTGCACGGCGGCATCATCCATCTGGGCTTCAACATGTGGGCGCTCTGGAACACCGGACGCCTGGCCGAGCGCTTCTACGGCAACACGCAGCTCGCGCTCATCTATCTCGTCGCCGGCCTCGCGGGCTCGATGGCGAGCCTGTTCTTCGCGGCGCGCACCGGCGTCTCGGTCGGTGCGTCGGGCGCCATCTTCGGCGTGGTCGGCTGCCTGCTCGCCGCGCTGTCCACCAAGGCCGACAAGCTGCCGCCCGAGCTGGCGAAGTCGATGCGCTCGTCGATGCTGACCTTCGTCGCCTTCTCGCTGGTGCTGGGCTTCACGGCGGGCTTCATCGACAACGCCGCGCACATCGGCGGGCTCGCGGGCGGCTACCTGATGGGCATGGTGATGGCCGAGAAGTTCGATGCCGACGAGTTCCGCCGGCAGGGCGCCGTGCGCGCGCTGGCGGCGACGGCGCTCGCCGCGCTGCTGCTCTGGGGCGCGTGGTCGATGCTCGTGCCGGGCCGGAGCTGACGGGCGGCGGCCCGGGCCTTGGTAGAATCGGGGTCGATGAGCGAGGCCCGCAGCCACTCGATCCGCGTGCGCGTGTACTACGAGGACACCGACGCGGGCGGGATCGTCTACCACGCGACCTACCTGCGCTGGATGGAGCGCGTGCGCAGCGACTGGCTGCGTGCGCTCGGCGAGCGCCACGATGCGATGGCCGCGGCGGGCCTGCAGTTCGTGGTCAGCGAGGTCGACATCCGCTTCCGGCGACCGGCGCGGCTCGACGACCTGCTCGACGTGGACCTCGAGGTGATCGAGGTCCGACGCGCATCGCTGCGGCTCGCGCAGCGCACGCGCGGCGCCGACGGCGGCCCGCTGCTCGCCGACGCGACCGTGCGCGTCGCGGTGATGGATCGCCACTCCGGCCGCCCGGCGCCCTTGCCGAAGCGCCTGCTCGACACGCTTGGAGCCCCATGAACAACAACGACATGTCGATCCTCTCGCTGGTGACCAACGCCAGCGTCCTCGTGCAGTGCGTGATGGCCGGACTGCTCGCGATCTCGATCGCCTCCTGGACGGTGATCTTCAGGAAGGGCTTCCAGATCCGCGCCGCGCGCGCGGCCACCGAACGCTTCGAGTCCGAGTTCTGGCGCCCCGGCGACCTGCATGCGCTGTACGAGCGCACCGCCGAGCAGCCGGGCGACCACGGCCCGCTCGCGCGGATCTTCGAGTCCGGCATGCGCGAGTTCCTCAAGACCCGCCAGCAGAAGCCGGGCGACGCCAACGCGATGCTCGAGGCCGCGCGCCGCGCGATGCGCGCCGCCTACCAGCGCGAGATGGACGCCCTCGAGTCCAGCCTCGCGTTCCTCGCCTCGGCCGGCTCGGTCAGCCCGTACATCGGCCTCTTCGGCACGGTCTGGGGCATCATGAATTCGTTCCGCGGCCTGGCCAACGTCAAGCAGGCGACGCTGGCCGCGGTCGCCCCCGGCATCGCCGAGGCGCTGGTGGCGACCGCCATCGGCCTGTTCGCCGCGATCCCGGCCTTCGTCGCCTACAACCGCTTCTCCTACGACGTGGAGCGGCTGTCGAACCGCTTCGACACCTTCGTCGAGGAGTTCTCCAACATCCTGCAGCGCCAGGCGCGCTGAACACCGGAGCCACGCGATGTCCAGCGTCTCCTCGTCCCGCCGCGGCGGCCGGCGCCGGTTCGTGTCCGAGATCAACGTCGTGCCGTACATCGACGTGATGCTCGTGCTGCTGGTGATCTTCATGGTCACCGCGCCGCTGCAGCCGCCCGGCCAGATCGAGGTGCCGGGGGCCGGCCAGAGCAGTTCGCCCCCCGACGCGCTGGTCGAGATCCGCCTGGGCGCCGGCGGCGAGCTGCGCATGGTCACGCGCAACATGCCCCAGCAGTTCGACCGCACCGTCGGCGAGCGCGACATCGCGCCGACGCTGCGCAGCTTCGGCGAGCCCGGCACGCTGGCGGTGCTGATCGCGGCCGACCAGAAGGTGCCCTACGGCGACGTGGTGAAGCTGATGGACCAGGTGCGCGCCGCGGGCGCCGGCCGGGTCGGCCTGATGGTGCGGGGCAAGGACTCGTGAGCACACCGCGCCCGCCCACGGGCGGTGCGCCGCCGCCCGGACCGGGTCGGCCCGGCGGCGACGCCGCGCGGCCGGATCCGCGCCCGGCCCGCCCCCCTGCCGCGCAGACCGACCTGAGCGGGCTCGCCTCGGACCCGAGGGTGACCGGCGCCCGGCCGCCCGGAACGCCGGCACCGTCGGCCTCACCGTCACGGCCGACGTCGCCACTGCCATCGCCCCGACCCACTGCGTCGCCTGCACCGGCGGCGCGGCCGGGCACGGCCCCGCCGGGCCCCGCTGCGGCCGCCTCCGGCCCCCGCATGCCCGCGGCTGGCATGCCCCCTCCGGGCATGCCCCCGCGGGCCGAAGCCACGCAGGCGCCGCGATCCGGCGTGCCCCCGCCGCGAACCGGCGTGCCGCCGCCCCGTCCGGGGCCCCCGCCCTCCGATCCGGGCCCCCAGCGCTCCGGGCGGCCGAAGCGCCCGCCGCGCGCCCGGGGCAAGCTGCGGGCGATCGGCCTTGCACTCGCGATCCATGCGCTGCTGATCGGTCTGCTGGTCTTCGGCCTGCAATGGACTCACCGCGAGCCCGAGGCGGTCCAGGCCGAGCTGTGGGTGCCGCCGCCGCCCAAGGCCCCCGCGTTGCCCCCGACGCCGAAGCCCGAGCCCCCGCCGCCGAAGCCGGAGCCCCCGCCCCCGCCCCCGAAGCCCGAGCCGGCGCCGCCGGCCAAGGCCGAGCCGGACATCAAGGTCGAGCAGGCCCGGCGCGAGGCCGAACGCAAGGAGGCCGAGCGGCGCCTCGCCGACCAGAAGGCCGCCGAGCGCAAGGCCGAGGAGAAGCGCGCCGAGGACCGGCGCCGGGCCGCCGAACAGAAGGCGGCCGAGCAGAAGGCGGCCGAGCAGAAGGCGGCGGACGAGAAGCGCCAGAAGGACGAGCTCGCCCGCAAGGAGGCCGAGCGCCGGGCCGCCGACGACAAGCGTCGCGCCGAGCAGGCCCGCAAGGACACCGAACTCGCCGAGCAGCGGCGTGCCGACGACATCCGCCGGCTGCAGAGCCAGGCCGGCACCGCGGGGATCCCGAGCGACCAGGCCGTGCGCGGTGCCGCCGCCGGCCGGATCGACGCGGGCTACGGCGCCCGCATCGCCGCCGCGATCCGCGCGAACACCGTCTACCGGATCCCGCTCGACCTCGAGGGCAATCCGAAGGCGGTGTTCCTGGTCCAGCTGCGGCCCGACTGCAGCGTGGCCGCGGTCCGGCTGCGCCGCTCGAGCGGCGTGCCCGCCTGGGATCAGGCCGCCGAGCGGGGGATCCAGGCCACCGACCCGTTCCCGAAACCCGCCGACGGCCGCTGCCAGGGCGAGTTCGAGATCGCCAGCGGCCCGAGGGACGAACGGTGAACCGGACCGTCCGGCCCGTCTCCCGACGCGGCGAAGCGGTCGCCGCGTCCCCGCGACTTATAATCGCGCCACGATGAAGCGCCTCCTCCGCCTCCTCAGCCCCCTGATCGCCGGCCTGCTGCCTCTGCTCGCCGCCCCGACCCTCGCCCAGATGCGCATCGACGTGTCCGGCGTGGGCGCCACCCAGCTGCCGATCGCGATCGCCGGCTTCGCCAACGACGCGCGCGCGCCGCAGGACATCGCCGCCGTCGTGCGCAGCGACCTGGCGCGCAGCGGCGCGTTCCGCGTGATCGATCCGCAGCAGACCACGTCGGACACGGCGCCGGTCGACTTCGCCGCGCTGCGCACGCGCGGCGCGGACACCTTCGTGGCGGGCTCGGTCGCCAAGCTCGCCGATGGCCGCTACGACATCCGCTATCGCCTGTACGACGCGGTGAAGCAGACCCCGATCGCCGGCGAGTCGCTGGTCGCACCCGAGGCCGACCTGCGGCTGGCCGGCCACCGCATCGCCGACGCGATCATCGAGAAGCTCACCGGCGAGAAGGGCGTGTTCTCGACCCGGATCGCCTTCGTCAGCAAGCAGGGCAACCGCTTCCGGCTCAACGTCGCCGACTGGGACGGCGAGAACGTGCAGTCGCCGCTGGTCTCGCCCGAGCCGATCATCTCGCCGTCCTGGTCGCCCGACGGCGGACGCCTCGCCTACGTGTCGTTCGAGCAGAAGAAGCCGGTCGTCTACGTGCACACGCTGGCCACCGGACAGCGTGTCGCGGTCGCCAACTTCAAGGGCAGCAACAGCGCACCCGCCTGGTCGCCGGACGGCCGCACCCTCGCGGTCGCCCTCACGCTCAACGGCCTGTCGCAGATCTACCTGATCAACGCCGTCGACGGCGCCAACGCGCGGCGCCTGACCACCTCCAACGCGATCGACACCGAGCCGGTGTTCTCGCCCGACGGCCGCACGCTGTACTTCACCTCCGACCGCGGCGGCTCGCCGCAGATCTACCGGATGCCGGCCTCCGGCGGCGACGCCACGCGCGTGACCTTCGGGTCGAGCTACAACGTGAGTCCGCGCGTGAGCCCCGACGGCCGCAACCTGGCCTTCCTCACCCGCCGCGACGGCCGCTACTTCGTCGGCCTCAAGGACCTCGGCGCCGGCGGCAACGAGACGGTGCTCACCGACAGCGGCCAGGAAGAATCACCGAGCTTCGCGCCGAACGGCCGCTGGATCATGTACGCGACCCAGCAGGGCGGGCGCGACTCGCTGATGGCCACCTCGGTGGACGGGCGCGTCAAGCAGCGGCTCAGCTCCTCGCTCGGCGACATCCGCGAACCCTCGTGGGGCCCGTTCCTGCGCTGAGCGCACGGTCTGCCCGCCGCGCGCCGTCTACGCCCCGGACGCCTCAGCCCCTTCACCTCCTGCACCTCGCACGATCCGCATTGCGATCGCAGCATTACCGGTATGGCGAAACATATAAAAAAAACAAGCTTAGTCATGGTGATTCACTAAATCATGTTGGGGAGTGACTTGATTTGC
>JAIYAG010000009.1 GCA_027489195.1 Burkholderiales bacterium
GGCTTGGTGGGCGTGATCGAGATCTTGCCGCGGGTCGGGGCGCGGTGATAGTCGAGCGCGGCGTCCCGGAGCGCCTGCTCGGCGGGCGACAGGCTGGTGGGATCGGTGGGCATGGCGTCTCCGTGTCTTCGCTGGGCCGGCCGTCGTTGCGGTGCCGGAAGGGTCGGTCCCCGCGGCCGGACGCGGATGATAGCGCTGCGCGGCGGCGGCGGTCGCATTCCCGAGCGGGCAGCGGTAGCATGGCGCGCCGCCGGCCCGCCGGGCACGGTGCCGCACGACACGACCTGACGGAGACGCTTCCCCATGATCCACGTACTCGCCTTCATCACCTGCCAGCCCGGCAAGCGCGACGAGGTGCTCGCCGCCTTTCGCGAGAACATGCCGGCGGTGCACGCCGAGGACGGCTGCATCGAGTACCAGCCGGTGGTCGACGCGCCGGGTGTGCCCTTCGCGGCGCCCGCCGGCCCCGACACCTTCGTCGTGATCGAGAAGTGGCGTGATGCCGCCGCGCTCGGCGCGCATGCGGCCGCGCCGCACATGAAGGCCTACGGTGCGCGGACGAAGCCGCTGGTCGCCGAGCGGCGCATCCACGTGATGGCTTCGCCCGCCTGAAGCGGGCTCGCCGCCGTCAGCGCGGCGCGGGGCGCGCCACCACCTCGTCGTCGTCGGGCATGCCCGTGGCGTCGCGATCGGGCGGGGCGGCGCGCGGCGCAGGCGACGTGCTGCGGGCCGGCGAGCGTGCGGACAGCGGCGCCTCGACCCAGCGGTGGAAGAGGGCGCCCGCAGCGGTGCTGCCGACCCAGGCGAGCACGAGGCCCGCGGCCGCCGGCAGCGGTGCGTCCGGGAACCAGCGTGCCGCGGCCGCCTCGACGAGTATGCACACCGGGTAGTGCACGAGGAATACCGAGTAGGAGATCCGGCCGAGCCACTCGATCGGCGGGCCGGCCAGTCGGCGTGCGCCCAGGCCGCGCGGCATCGCCCAGGCGAGCAGCAGCGCGGTCGCGAGCGCCACCGCGATGCGGGTCCTGAAGTCGAGCGCCAGGGCCGCCGCGCCCAGCACGACGATCGCGGCGAGCGCCGCGCGCCCGCCCCGGGTCGGACCGGCCCAGCCGGCCAGTGCGCCGAGCGCGTAGGCGCCGAAGAAATAGAGGCCCCAGGCATCCCAGTCGGCGTCGCGGTTGAAGATCAGCAGCGAGGCCGCCCCGAGCGCGATCACCAGCACCGGTCCGGCACCCGGCACCGAACTGCGGTGCGCGACCCAGAGCAGGACTGTCATCAGCGCGTAGAGCTGCAGGTCGATCGCGACGTACCAGATGCCGGCCGACAGTGCGTCGTACCCGAGGAGGTCCTGCAGCATCGCGGCGTTCGCGAGCAGCTGCACCAGCGTCGGCGCGTCGGGCACCGTGTCGTGGTCGGTGAGCGCGCGGCCGAGCGCGGCGGCGGTCACCGCGATTGCGAGGGCCGCCAGGTACGGTCCGGCGAGCCGGACCCAGCGGCGGCGGATCAGCGTGACCGGATCGAGGGCCTTCGGCACGCCGCCCGGTGCGAGCCCCCGCACCGCGAGGAAGCCCGCGACGACCAGGAACACCTGCACCGCCAGGCGGCCGTGCGCCGACAGCGCGTCGACGAGCGGGTCGGCCCACGGGCGCACGGCGTCGGACATCGGGCCGTAGAACGCGAGGTGGTGCAGCACGATCAGCTGCGAGGCCAGGGCCTTCAGCGCATCGATCAGGGGCAGGCGGGCGGGCACGGGTTCGGGGGCGGAATCGGGACCGGGGGGCAGGTCGCGGACAGGCGGTCGTTGCCGGCCGACACACGTCCGGGGGCGCGAAGTCTAGCCCGCCGTGACCCCGCCGGCCAGTGAGGAATGCCGCGCCGGCGGCACGGGCGGTGCCGTAGAAGCCCCGGTCAGTCGATCGCCGCCTGGCCCGGCGCCGGGGCCGAAAGCGGTCGCCTGAGCAGCAGCACCAGCGGCATCGCCGCGATGCAGACCCACATCATCAGGCGGAAGTCCTGCAGGAACGCGATCGTCGTGGCCTGCCGGGTCAGCTCGGCGTCGATGGCGGCGAGCCCCTCGGGCGTGTCGAGCCGCCAGGCGCCCGATTCGATCGCCAGCCGCAGCGGCAGGCTCGAGTCCTCGATGTGCTCCGCGAGCGCCGCGCGGTTCGCGCGGATGTTGTGCGAGAGCGCCGAGACCACCACCGAGATGCCGACGCTGCTGCCGATGTTGCGCACGAGGCTGAACATCGCGGCGCCTTCGTTGCGGTCGCGCGGAGCGAGCGAGGCGAACGCGACCGTGGTCAGCGGCGGGAACACGAAGCCGATGCCCAGGCCCTGGACGACGCCGGTGATCGCGATGAGCCGCGGGGTGACGTCGGTGTCGAAGCCGGTCATCGCATGCAGCGAGGCCGCGCACAGGCCGAGGCCCAGCAGGATCAGCAGCCTGGGGTCGATGCGGTCGCCGATCCGGCCGACTGCGATCATCGCGAGCGCCGTGCCGATCCCGCGGGGCGCGAGCAGCAGCCCGGTGTCGAACACCGGGTAGCCCATCAGGCCCTGCAGGAACGGCGGCAGCAGCGTGGTGGTGGCCAGCAGCATCACGCCGAGCGCAAACGCGGTCGCGAGGCCGGCGGCGAAGTTCCGGTCCACGAACAGCCGCGGCTGCACGAAGGGCGCGGGGTGCGTGAGGATGTGCACAACGAACAGGTACAGCCCGAGCACCGCGAGCACCGCCTCGATCACGATCTCGCGGCTCTCGAACCAGTCGAGCGACTCGCCCCGGTCGAGCATCAGCTGCAGCGCGGCCAGCCCGATCGCGAGGAACGCGAAGCCCGCGAGGTCGAAGCGTCGCGCGCGGTCGGTCGGCGTCTCCGGCAGCCAGGCGAGCAGGCCGAGGGTGGTCACGATGCCGATCGGCAGGTTGATGAAGAAGACCCAGCGCCAGTTCTGGTACTCGGTCAGCCAGCCGCCGAGCGTGGGGCCCAGGATCGGGCCGAGCATCACGCCCACCCCCCAGACCGCCATCGCCGCGGTCTGCTGCTCGCGCGGCCAGGTGTCGAGCAGCACCGCCTGCGCGAGCGGCACGAGGAACGCGCCGAAGGCGCCCTGCAGCACGCGGAACAGCACGATCTGCTCGAGCGTGGCGGCGGCGCCGCAGAGCATCGACGCGAGCGTGAAGCCGACCACCGACGCGATGAACAGCCGCCGCCGGCCGAAGCGCTCGGCGAGGAAGCCGGTCAGCGGCATGCAGATCGCGGTCGCGACGATGTACGAGGTGAGCACCCACGAGATCTGCTCCTGCGTGGCGCCCAGCGCGCCCTGCATCCGCGGCAGCGCGACGTTGGCGATGGTCGAGTCGAGTGTCTGGATGACCGTCGCGAGCGTGACCGCCGCGGTGATCGCGCGACGGCGCGCCGGCGTGAGCGCGGCGGATGCGGAGCCTGACATCGGCGGCTCGGGTGCTCAGGCCATCACGGCAGCAGGTCGCCGATCGAGCGCCGCCGGCCGGTCTCGACCACCACCCGTGCGCTCAGCCCGGCGCGGAGCGGCGGCGCGTCCGCCCGGGGCTCGATGCGGATGCGCACCGGCACGCGCTGCGCGACCTTGATCCAGTTGCCGGTCGCGTTCTGTGGCGGGATGAGCGCGAACTCCGCGCCGGTCGCCGGCGCGAGGCTGTCGACCGTGCCGCGCCACTCGATGCCGGGATAGGTGTCGATGCGGATCCTCGCGGCCTGCCCGCTGCGTACCCAGCCGAGCTCGTTCTCGGTGAAGTTCGCCTCGATCCAGACCGTGCCGTCGGCGACCAGTGCGAGCGCGGTTGCGCCCGCGGCGACGTACTGGCCCGGCTTGGGCGGGCGGCTGACCGTGCCGGACACCGGCGCGCGCACCTCGACGCGCGACAGGTCGAGCCGTGCCTGCATCAGCTCGGCCTGCGCGGCGAGCACCAGCGGATGCCGGTCGATCGGCACCTCGGGCCCGCCGCCCAGGGTCTCGGCGATGCGGCCGAGCTCGCGCTCGACCGCGACC
>JAIYAG010000447.1 GCA_027489195.1 Burkholderiales bacterium
CTTCAACGCCGACACCGGCGCACACCGCTGGGCCTACATGCCGACGCCTTCGTTCGCGAAGATCGGCAAGCGGGCCGACCCGCTGGCCGGCCACACCTGGTACGTCGACGGCCCGATCGCCACGCACGACGTCCACGACGGCACGAACTGGCGCACCATCCTGGTGGCGAGCACCGGCGCCGGCGCGCGCGGCCTGTTCGCGCTGGACGTCACGGATCCGCTGAGCCCGACGCTGCTCTGGGAGCACTTCCCGAACGACGACGACCTCGGGCACGTGGTCGGCGAGACAGTGATCGCCCGCGCCCAGAGCGGCGAGTGGATCGTCGCCTTCGGCAACGGCTACGGGCATCCGTCGAACAAGGCGATGCTCTACGTGCTCAACGCACTGACCGGCAGCGTCCTGAAGAAGATCGCCACCGGCGAGCAGTCCACCTCGGTCGGCAACGGCCTGGCCGCGCCCGCCCTGCTCTACACCGCGGGCAAGCGCCTGTCCTATGCCTACGCCGGCGACATGCTGGGCAACCTGTGGCGCTTCAAGCTGTCGGGCGACGGGCCGAGCGACTGGAAGCTGGACTTCGGCGACCTGCCGCTCTTCACCGCGACCGGCCCTGACAGCAAGCGCCAGCCGATCACCGCGAAGGTTCGCATCGCCTCCGACCGGCAGCTCGGCCGCATGCTGCTGTTCGGCACCGGGAGCCTGATCACCGCGACGGATCCGACCTTGACCGACAAGCAGTCGATCTACGGCATCCGGGACCGCGCCGACGGCGCCGGGACCGCGACCCGCTCGGACCTGACCCAGCAGACCATCGCGACCGAGACGACCAACCTGAGGACGGTGTCGCAGAACAACACGCCGATCACCGGCGCCGGCTGGTACCTCGACCTCGACGGCCGCCCGAGCAACGTCGGCGAGCGGGTGACGACGGCGATCAACTACATGCCCGAGCTGTCGCTGATGACCGTCTCGACGGTCCGGCCGACGAGCGCGCTCGACCCCTGCGGCTCGAACGTCACCTCGTGGGTGATGGCGATGTCGCCCTTCAACGGCCAGGGCGTGGCGCTCTTCGACGGCGGCGGCAGCAGCAAGGGCGCGGGGTATCGCCTCGACGGCGTTCTGGCCGCTCCGACACCGATCCGCCAGACCAACGGCACGGTCAAGCTCACCATCAACGCAGGTACCGGGGGCCTCGCGCAGGTCCAGATCCAGCGCGGCTGGAATCCGCGTGCCGCCTGGAACCAGCTCCGATAGGGATGTCCATGAGCACCGCGCACCTGTCCTCGTCACCGCCCCGCGTCCGTCCGTCGCGGCAGCGCGGCATCACGCTGGTCGAGCTGCTGGTCGCCGTCACGGTGGTCGGCATCCTCACCGCCGTCGCGGTGCCCAGCTACGGCGAATACACGCGCCGGGCGGCGCGTTCCGACGCGCAGCTGACGC
The DNA here is from genome assembly GCA_027489195.1 of Burkholderiales bacterium. Lineage (GTDB taxonomy): Bacteria > Pseudomonadota > Gammaproteobacteria > Burkholderiales > Burkholderiaceae_E > UBA4615. The sequence continues at coordinate 1,439 of JAIYAG010000447.1, forward strand.
TGCAGAGCGCGGCCACCTGGCTGGAGCGGCGCTACGCGGAGTGCAACCGATACACGTTCATCGACGCCTCCACCAACCCGCCTTGCACGACCGCCCTCTCGGCGTCGGATCTCCCCGCCGAACTGAAGGTGTCGCCGAGCGGCGGCGGCAAGCAGCGCTACACGGTGTCGGTCTCCGCGCTCGATGCGCAGTCCTACACGGTGCAGGCGGTGCCGCTCGACACGACCGACAAGTGCGGGACGATGCGGATCCTGAGCACCGGCGCGCGCGAGGCCACCGGCACGCTCGGCGTCAACAACTGCTGGCGGCGCTGAGCGTCGCCCAGGCGCTCGCAGGACTCGAGACCGCCGGCTCGAAGCGCAGCGCGACGCCCTGCGCCGCGATCGGCCAGACCGGATCGCGGTCGCGGCCGAACGGCGCCGCCCACAGCAGCCGGCCGTCGACGAACACGCCCGGAAACGCCGCCCGCAGCGACGGCGGCACCCCGGCCTCCTGACGCAGGTTCTTGATGCTGCGGCTCGGGCCGCCGGCGTCGGGCCGCAACCGTGCCGACGAGGCGACCGGGCCGACCTGCAGCGTACGGGCGCGCAGCCAATCCGCGTCCAGGCCATCGGGCGCCGCCTCGAAGCACAGCAGACCCGCCTCCCCGATCGGCAACGCCGGCTCGCCGGACCAGCGCAGGGCCCGTGAGCCCGACACCGCGGCCAGCGCCCCGCGGTCGGCCCACAGCAGGTCCCGGTAGCGGTGCAGCCGATGTGCGCCGTGCCGCTGCTCGGCACTGGTGCAGTCACCGTCGACGAGCTGGGCACGCAGTTCCGCGAGCTTGGCGCGCGACGGCGCGGTCTCGCCCAGCGCGCCCAGCCAGGCGCGCAGGACGGCGTCGGTGCGCACGGCGGGCAGCTCCGCGAGCACGCGCCGGTCGAGCGCGGCATGCGTCGCCCCTGCCGACGCCACGGCCGCCGCGAGGTCCTGAGCGGCCCGCTCGTCGACGATCGCACGGGCGTCGCGCAGCGCCTGCAGCGCGGCGGGCACGCCCTGCGCCCAGCCGGGCAGCACCGACTCGAGGGCGGGCAGCCCCTGCATGCGCAGCGCGCTGCGGGGCACCCGCGGATCGGCGTTGCTCGGATCCTCGACCCAGTCGAGTCCGTGCGTGCGCGCGTACTCGTGCAGCGCATCGCGCCCGAGCTCGAGCAGCGGGCGCAGCAGGACCACGCCCTCGCGCCGGTCGCGC
>JAIYAG010000091.1 GCA_027489195.1 Burkholderiales bacterium
CCGACCGTTGCCGCGACCGCCGTCGAACAGCCGCCGGCGACGCCTTTCCTGATCGTCGGCGTGACCTCCGCCGGCCGGGGCTTCCGGCCGAGCGACTGGGCGGATCGGCTCGCCGGGGTGATGGCCAGCTTCCAGCCTCCGGGCAGCGGCCCGCACTCGCATCTGCACTACTCCCCGTACGTCGTCCCCGGGCTGCACGGCGCCCACAAGTGCGTGCGCGTCGACCCCGCGATTTCCGAGGTCGAGCCGATGGCGCTGGCCTTCCTGCTGAACTTCGCCCGGGACAACGACCTGCAGCTGGCCATCAGTTCTGGCGGCGCGTGAACTTCCTCGCGTAACTTCCTGCGCGACAAGGTGTTTTTTTGTCGGAACCGCTTGCACAGCGAAGCGGTCAGCAGTTTAGAATCTCGGTCGGACCCGACTCCGACCCCCCGACCCCCCCAGATGCCTGGAACCCGCCACGACCGCCCCGCAGCCGACGCCTCGACGAAGGCGCCTGCACCGCCGGGATCGGGCAGCGATGCGCCGCGTCCCGAGATCCGAGTCGCAGCCTTCGGACTCGCCGAGCGCTTCCAGCGGATGCTCGAGATCGTGTTCCGGCACGCCCGCCACAACCCGTACCAGTTCGTGCTGTCGGTGTCGCGCGGACCCGGCGACTATGACCTGGCGCTGGTCGACATGACTGCCAAGGGCGGGCCGGAGGTCGCGCAGACGCTGCGCCGGCTGCCTGAGAACCGTCCGATCGTCACCGTGGGCCGCCGCGAGGATCCGACGCGGGCCTGCGACGACCTGACCCTGCAGCGATTCGCGATCAACCTGCTGGGGGTGCTGAACCGGACGGTCGAGCGCAACGTGCTGCGCCCGGCCCGGCTCGGCGCCGCGGCGATCGCCCGCAGCGCCGCCGCCCTGTTGGGCCAGCTCGACGCCGAGACCCTGCTCGGGCGCAAGGCGCGCGCGCTGCTGATCGACGAGAGCCCCGCGGTCCGCCGCCAGCTGTCGCTGGCGCTGCACCAGATGGGGCTCGACTGCGAGGGCGTGGGCAGCGGCCGGGAAGCGCTCGACGTGATGGCGGTGCGCCGCTACGAACTGGTGTTCCTCGAGGCCGATCTGCCCGACATGCCGGGACTGCGGCTCGCCCGCGACATCAAGCGCGATCCGGCCCTGCGGGGCATGCCGGTCATCGTCCTGACCCGGCGCACCGGTCCGCTGGACATGCTGCGCGGCGCCTGGTCGCGCTGCGACAGCTACCTGGTGAAGCCGGTGACGCTGCAGACACTGCGCGAGACCGTCGCCCGCTGCCTGCGCAAGTCGCTCGCGTCGACGGTCCGGGGCGGGGCGGTCGCGCCCGCCTGAAGAGGGGGGGCGCTTCGGCGCCCGTCTGCAAGAACGAAGGGCGCCTCGGCGCCCTTCTTCACATCCGGCGCCCGCCTGCGCGGGGCGCCGAGCGGCCCTCGGTTCAGTTTACTTCACGCGGCTCTTGTACTCGCCGGTGCGGGTGTCGATCTCGATCTTGTCGCCGATGTCGACGAACGCCGGAACCGGCAGCTCGAAGCCGGTCGGCTTGATGCGCGCGGGCTTCATGACCTTGCCCGAGGTATCGCCCTTGACCGCGGGCTCGGTGTACTCGACCTCGCGCACGACGCTGTTGGCCATCTCGAGCGAGATGGCGCGACCGTCGTAGAACACCACGTCGCAGGGCATGCCCTCGTCGATGTAGTTCAGCGCGTCGCCCATGCTCTCGGCTTCGACCTCGTACTGGTTGTACTCGGTGTCCATGAAGACGTGCATCGGGTCGGCAAAGTAGGAGTAGGTGCACTCCTTGCGGTCCAGCATCAGCACGTCGAACTTCTCGTCGGCCTTGTACACCGACTCGGTGTTCGACCCATTGAGCAGGTTCTTGAGCTTCATCTTCACGACCGCGGAATTGCGGCCGGATTTGTTGTACTCGGCCTTCTGCACGACCATCGGCTCGGTGCCGATCATCACGACGTTGCCGGTGCGCAGTTCCTGGGCGGTCTTCATGGCGAGAGGATTGTCCTACGTTAGCCCGCGATTATAGCTTGCCGGCGACGAAGTCGACGAGTCGCTCGGCGAGGTCTCGCCGGCTCGCCGCGTTCCGGACCCAGCGTGCGGCAGCCTCGCGCAGGGCGGGCAGCGTCGGCAGCAGGCGATCGAGGGCCGCCGGCAGCCTGCCGGGATCGGCGGCCAGCGCCTCGGGGGCGGCGTTCCAGGCGAGCGCCATCTCGGTCAGTGCCATGGCGGCCGCGGGGCCGGGCGAGGCCGCATCGCACCAGCCGTCGACGAACGCACGGACCTTCGGCAGGTGCGCGTCCTCGGCCTGCCGATAGGCCTGCCAGACCATCGGGCGCCCCGCCCACAGCCCGCGCACGAAGGACTCCTCGCCACGCACGAAGTTCAGCGTGCTGCTCCACAGCAGCCGGTCGTAGTCGGCCTGCGGCACGAACGGCACCGGCACCGCGAGCGGATGGCCGGCGGCGGTCGGGGCCACGCCGGCCGGCACCAGCACGCGCCAGCCTTCGCCCCGGGCGGCCAGGGCGTCGAGCAGGGCCACGGCGGGTGCGTCCGGATAGCAGAAGAGCGAGGCGATCGGCTCGCCCGGGCGCGGCGCCACGCCGAGGGACGCGAGGAAGGCGCTGCGGGCCGCATCGTCGAAGGCGTCGTGGCGCGCGAGCAGGTCGGTCTCGCGCAGCAGCCCGCCGGTGGACGCGTCGAAGCCAGGAAAGAAGAAGTGCTCGACCAGTCCGTCGGGCTTCG
>JAIYAG010000200.1 GCA_027489195.1 Burkholderiales bacterium
AGCGCACCTGCATGGGGTGCAGGGGGTCGCGAGTTCGAATCCCGCCGTCCCGACCATCAAAGCAAGTGCCCAGGTCCTCACCGACCTGGGCTTTTGTCTTTCTGGGGCCCTGGACGTGCATCGGACGGCGGTGATCGCGGCGATCGGGACCGGGCAGCTGCTGGCCTGGGGCTCGACCTTCTACCTTCCGGCGATCCTGGCCGAGCCGATGGCGCGCGACACCGGTGTCGCGGTGCCCACCGTGTTCCTCGCCTTCTCGGTCGCCATGGGCGGCTCGGCGCTGGTCGGGCCCTGGGCCGGACGCACCATCGACCGCTGGGGGGGGCGTCCGGTGCTGATCGCCACCAACCTGCTGTTCGCGGCGGGGCTCGTGGCACTCGCCGCGGCGAGCGGGCCGGCATCCCTGTTCGCGGCCTGGGCGCTGATCGGGCTCGCGATGGGCGCGGGCCTCTACGAGGCCGCGTTCGCGACCGTCGTGCGCCTCTACGGCAGCGCCGCGCGCGATGCGATCACCGGCATCACGCTGCTCGGCGGCTTCGCGAGCACCGTCGGCTGGCCGCTGTCGGCATGGATGGAGGCGCACTGGGGCTGGCGGGGCGCCTGCATCGGCTGGGCGCTGCTGCATCTGCTGGTGGCGTTGCCGCTGCACGTGTCCGTGCCGCGCGCGGGCAGCGATGAGGGCAGCGATGCCGGCAGCCGGCCCGGTTCGACGGGCGTCGCAGCCGACGCATCCGCAGTCCCGGCGACGGCCGCACTCGCGGCCGGCGGCGAGCGGCGCACGATGGGGCTGCTCGCCTTCGTCTTCGCCGCCACCTGGTTCGTCACCACCGCGATCGCGGCGCACGGCCCGCGGGTGCTGGAGGCGGCGGGTGCGGGCGCGGCCGCCGCGCTCGCGGTGGGGGCGCTGATCGGACCGGCGCAGGTGTTCGCCCGGCTGATGCAGTTCGGGCCGCTGCGCCGCGCCGATCCGCTGCGCATCGCGCGCCTCGCGTCGCTCGGGCATCCGCTGGGCGTCGGAGCACTGCTGCTCGCCGGCCCGGCGCTGGCGCCGGCCTTCGCGCTGCTGCACGGTGCGGGCGGCGGGCTCATGACCATCGCGCGCGGCGCCCTGCCGCTGGCGTTCTTCGGGCCGGTCGGCTACGGCGCGCGCCAGGGCCTGCTGATGCTGCCGACCCGCATCGCGCAGGCGCTCGCGCCCTTCCTGTCGGGACTCGCGATCGAGCGCTGGGGGGCGGACGCGCTCTGGGGCTCGGCCGCGCTCGGCCTGGCGGCCTGGCTGGCGCTGCGCGCGCTGCGCAGCCCACCGCCGGCCCCCTGAATGCGAACGGCCCGCCGAGGCGGGCCGTCCGGTAGGGCGAGGGCCGCCGTCAGGCAGCGCGGCGCGTCTCGTCCTGCGGCGTGCGCTCGATCACGTCGAGGCGCTCGCCGAGCCGCTGCAGGGCGCCGCGGCGCTCCTCGAGCGTCGGCAGCCGATGGTAGGCCCGCTGGGCGTCGCCCCGGACCGCATGGTCGAGGCAGGCGCCGATCACGTCCGGGCGCACGCCCATCTCGGCGAGCAGCGCCGCCGCGGTGCGGCGCAGGTCCAGGGGCGTCCAGGCGCCGCCGGCGAGCAGCAGCGTCGTGGTGCCGCTCGCGCGACCCCGGATGTGGCTGCCGCGCTGGCGGTCACGGATCTGCTTGCCCAGCGCCTTGGGCGACAGGGCCTCGGACGCGTAGCGGCCCGGGAAGACCCAGGTATCCGAGCGGCGGGCCTCGCCGTCGGGCAGGAAATGGCGGACGGCGAAGTCCGACAGCGGCACCACATGGTCGCGCCCGCTGTGGCTGTGCTCGGCCGGGATCGTCCAGGTGCGCGCCTCGAGGTCGATGTCCTGCCAGCGCGCATGGGCGATCTCGCCGATCCGGGCGCCGGTGCCGAGCATCAGCCAGATGGCGTGCCGGATGTGACGGGCCAGGCGTGCGCCGCGCATCTTCGACGCGAGCTCGGCCACTTCGTCGTCGGTCAGGCGACGGCGGCGCGCCTGGGGGGCCCCGCCGAAGTCGGACTTGCGCAGCGTCGCGGTCGGATCGGCCTCGACGAAGCCGGACTGGGCGGCCCAGCGGAACATCTGGCGCAGGTCGGCCAGCACGCAGCCCGCCTGACGCGCCGAGCCGCGCTCGACGATGCGCTCGAGCACCGCGACGACCTGGCCACGGCGCACCGCGTTGGCGACCGAGTCGCCCAGCGTCGGGAGCACGTCCTTGTTCATGCTGCGGCGGACCGACTCGCCGCTGTCCTTGCGGCCGGCCAGCGCATCGGCGCGCCACAGTTCGAAGACTTCGGCGACGGTCGCCGGCGTCACGGTGCGCACGGCCGGCGGCGCGTCGAAGAGCGGCGCCGGGGGCAGGGCGCTGCCATCCGGCGACACCCAGCCGGACGGGTTCGACGGCGCCTTCGCCGGCACCGAGGTCACCGACGAGGCCGGTGCCTGCTGCAGCGCACGGGCGGCGGCGACGCCGGCCACCGGCAGCGCGTCCTCGTTGCGGCGGACGCGCTCAGCGTTCTGGCGGATCTCCGCAAGCGTGCGGTCGGGCCAGGTGCCGATCTTCAGGTCGCGCTGGCGTCCGGGTTCGCCGACGCGGACCGAGAAGTCGACGACGACCCGGCGAACCGGTCGCGGTTCGATGCGGACCCAGCCGGACAGTCCGGTCGGGTCGTTGAACCGACGGCCGACGTCGGCTTCGGTGAGGCGTTCCAGTTCGAGATTCGAGAGCATGGATGCGATTCCAGCGTGTGCTCGCCAAGGGGTCTGCGCATTACTGCCCGGCGCGCCCGAGACGGCATCAGCCGACCGCGCAGCTTGCTGAACGGGGCGCTGAACGGCAGGTCGTGTCGGTTCGTTGCGACACCTTCGGCGGGTCGCCGGCCACGGCGGCTGTCTGCGCGGCGCGCCGTCACGGGCCGTTCCGGAGCCCCTCTCACGGGTCCGCGAGGCGCCTCCGGGCACCCGGAAGGGCGGGGCGCACGGTGTAAGGTGGCGGCTTCGCCGGACGACCCGTCGTCCACCTCCCATCCGCCCGTCGAGTGAGCCGTTCCATGCACGAGGTCCTGCCCCTGCTCCAGAAGACCGACTTCCCGCCGCTCGCCCGGCGCGGGCTGTCGACGCTGCAGGTGAACCTCGGCTACGTCTGCAACCAGACCTGCCAGCACTGCCACGTGAACGCGGGACCGAACCGCACCGAGTCGATGGACTCGGACACCGTCGATGCGGTGATCGACGCGCTGCGCGCGACGCGGGCCCGGACGCTGGACCTCACCGGCGGCGCCCCCGAGCTGAACCCGCATTTCCGCCGGCTCGTCCGGGCCGCGCGCGAGGCGGGCGTCCATGTCATCGACCGCTGCAACCTCACGGTGCTCTTCGAGCCGGGCCAGGAGGGGCTGGCCGAGTTCCTCGCCGAGCAGGGCGTCGAGGTCACCGCGTCGCTGCCGTGCTACCTCGAGGACAACGTCGACGCACAGCGCGGGCGAGGGGTCCACGCGACGAGCATGCGGGCCCTGCAGCGCCTGAACGCCCTCGGCTACGGCAACGGCGACCCGCAGCGGACGCTGAGCCTGGTCTACAACCCGCTCGGCGCGTCGCTGCCCCCGCCCCAGGCCGCGCTCGAGGCCGACTACCGCCGCATGCTCGGCGAGCAGTTCGGCATCCGGTTCGACCGGCTGCTCACGCTCGCGAACATGCCGATCCAGCGCTTCGGCTCCACGCTGATCTCCAAGGGCACCTTCGGCGGCTACATGCAGCTGCTGCGCGG